>JAIORR010000260.1 GCA_021108055.1 Candidatus Cloacimonadota bacterium | reverse complement strand
AAGCCTTATTAACTGTAGCATCATCATTTTGTTCTTGTGATATTTTGTTAACAGAACATCCGGTCAAAAGCGTTAGAAGGATCAGGTGTGAAATAAATTTTGTCATATTTTGTTATTAGAAAGTCATATTGTAAAGAAGGGTCAGCGTTCTATCACTGCCCTGGGTATCATCACGGTTTTGAAAAAGGTCATAGAAGGATAGCTTCAAGATAAGGTCTTCGGAAAAATGTACATCAAAAGATGCATTCAGGTAACCTCTGCCGTTTACCGTAGTGCTTACGTTATCATTCCATGCAGCATCATATTCCACAACAACAACTATCATATCGCCAATGGTTTTATCTAATCCGGAAAAAAGGTTGATCCCTTCGTCGCCGTCCTCTGTTTCCAGGCTGTAATTAGCTCCAAAATGAAATCCTAAATTTCCCAGGAAAAAATAGTTCTTGCTTGCTGTGGCAAAGATTCCTTTAGATTTTATATCATAACGTTTTTCACCTTCGTGATAGTTTCCATGTCCCTGAGAATCATAGCCAAGAGCAATTGCCGGCATTTGTGATGTCTCATCGATAATCCGCAGTTTGGCATTAAATTCAACTCTGTCGTGCCATTTCGGTGTTTTATTGCCTACCACTTCTTCTGCTCCATAATTTACCCCAAACATAAATCTGGGAAATAAACCAACTTTTGCTCCGATGATCAAGCCATTGTTTTTATAAAGCTTACCGGATATTTCTGCTTCTCCTTTCTGCAGAATACCCGCTGTGGGCGAGTCTATCAAAGTATTCATTTCGTATGCAAGAACAATGCCGGATACCAATAATGCTGCTGAAATTAAATAAAACTTTTTCATAATATTCTCCCTATTTTCTTACCACAAAGATTTATACGCCAGCCAAAGGTTTACAAGCCTTTGGTTTGCTGGTAAACCTTTGGCGTACACTAAGGTACCAAGAACAAATGCTAATTTCCTCTGCCTGTTCGGGCGACTTGTCTGGGCGTAA
>JAIORR010000038.1 GCA_021108055.1 Candidatus Cloacimonadota bacterium | reverse complement strand
GGTATTCATTACACATTCATTGCAGATTCATGTTCCCAATGCTGGTGGTCTCTGGAAACACTTACAGGATGCGATGTTACGATCAACAATTCCATCATCAGAGGTTCTTGCGTTAGAATGTTCGGTTCAAATACAATAAATATCAGTGGAATTGAGGATTATACGATGCATTCCAATTTGATTGTTCCCCTTAACGATAGATATCTGGAATACAACAACACCTATGTTTACTGGTGGAACTGGTATCCTTTCGATGATGTAGTTTTTAATATCGATTCTTGTTCTTTTGGTGAAATGATCGGCAGAGGAAATTCGGAAATTTACGCCACGAACTGTTTCCACGATGGTGCCACGATAATGCTCGGTTCCGGCGGAGACGCATTTGTTTCTTTTGTTGATGGAATCAGTCATAGTTATGTGGGTACTTTCAAAAATAGTACATTCCTTCTCGTTAACAGCAACATAACTCCATTGTGGCCATATCAAGCGACAAACATAGCTCACGATAATTCTTATCTGCTGGCTGTGAATTCTTCCTTTGAATATGAGCCCGAAGCAATGGACAGCTCGCTCGCAATGTTTACTTTGATAGATAGCCTTCCCGATCATACAATTGGAGAAATAATAGAAATAACAGGTTCTGCCTGGATCGATCCCGGTGAACAAAGTTCCATCACTTTCGATAATTACAAAATTCATTATGCTTCGGAAGGAAGTACTGATTGGACATTGATAGAAGAATCAATTAATCAAATTTCTCATGATATTCTCGCAGAATGGAATACATCCGGTTTAGAGGAAGGAAACTATGATCTGAAACTGACGATCCTCGATAGTGCCGGAGATAGTTTGATGGCATTCAGACCGGTAACCTTGCTGCCGGACACTGGAATTGGAGAGGAAATTTCTTCCTATAAAGCAGAACTTCTTGGTAATTATCCTAACCCGTTCAAACCGTCAGGAGCCGGTCACAGTCCTACAACAACAATCTCATTTGAATTAAACACC
>JAIORR010000090.1 GCA_021108055.1 Candidatus Cloacimonadota bacterium | reverse complement strand
ATTCTCTTATTCAAGCCCCAGCTTGGATATGTTCTTCTAAGATTCCAAGCTGGGGCTTGGAATCCAGAGGAAATTAATTGACGTTAAATCAGGATAGAAATTTCTTAAACAAAAGAAAATTTATATAAGGAGAATCTTATGTTTCCAGGTGGAAAAAAAGGTATGAAAGACCTGATGAAACAGGCGCAGAAAATGCAGCAGGACCTTGCAAAAGCTCAGGAAGAACTGGCTAGTAAAATAGTGGAAGGAACTTCCGGCGGCGGAATGGTGAAAGTTGAAATGAATGGGAAAAACCAGGTTCTTTCACTGAAAATCGATCCAGAAGTTGTTGATCCAAATGATATCGAGATGCTGGAAGACCTCATCATTGCCGCTATAAATGAAGCTCAGGAAAAAGTATCGAAATCAAGTGAAGACGAGATGAGCAAACTGACGGGCGGAATGAAAATTCCTGGTTTGTTATAAAATAGCATAAACCTCTGATTTATGAAAGCATCAAAAAAAAGTGGTTTGTTGTCAAATAACCTCAAGGCAGAACTTTAAGTTACAATGTCTGGATGTATTGTAATACATGGTTCGTTTAGTTAGTTGTAAAAGGAAAATATGTTTAGTGGATTATTAGCAGAATTGGAACAAAGTTTAAAGAAACTTCCCGGAATAGGTCGTAAATCTGCACAGCGGCTGGCAATGCATCTTATCAGTATGGAAAAACAGGAAGCTCTTGAATTGGCAGGATCTATCAGGAATGCTGTAGAGAATTATTCAAACTGCTCTATCTGCAATATGCTTACAGAAACCGATCCCTGTCGTTTTTGCAGTGATAGATCACGTCATCAGAACTTGCTCTGCATTGTGGAGAACACACAGGATGTCTATCTGGTTGAAGATACGAACGAGTATAAAGGAAGATATTTTGTACTGAATAACCTGCTATCTCCCATAGATGGCATCGGACCTGATGAAATAAATTTTCCCAAATTATTGGAACTTTTGAAATCGGACAATATTGATGAAGTTGTGCTGGCATTGAATCCATCTGCCGAAGGTGAAACTACCATAAACTATCTGGATTTGCAGATTTCGGAATATATCTCAAAAGTAACACGC
>JAIORR010000235.1 GCA_021108055.1 Candidatus Cloacimonadota bacterium | reverse complement strand
TGCTTTCTTCTGTGAAGATGCTGTCTTTTACTTCTGCGTAGAGCTTGTAATATTCGAGGGATTTTTGATAATTTTCTTTTGCAGAATATAACTTGGAGAAATTTATATAACTATTTTTGATTAATTCTTTACTATTGAGTTCGTTAGCTAATATTAAACCTTGTTGAAGGTATTTAAAAGATTTATCATAATTATGCAGCTTAAAATAAATATGACCAATATTATTTGAAGTGTTGGCAAATTGCCACTTCATTCCAAATTCGTCAAAAATTTCTAAGGCTACAAAATAATATTCCAATGCTTTTTTATATTCTTTTTGATAAGAATAAATACTTGCAATATTATTTATTGAAATAGCATAATGTTCTTTATTTCCAAGATCTTCATCAATTTTTACAGACCGGTAAGTATATTCCAAAGCCTTATCATAATTTTTTATCTTAATGTAAACATCACCAATATTACTTAAAACAGAAGAGATTGAGGAAAAATCTCCAATAGCTTCAAATATTATTAATGTCTTTTTGTAATATTCTAACGCTTTCTCATAATTGTTTAAATATATATAAACACTGCCAATATTATTTAAAGAAACGGCAATCAGAGTATTATCACCAATTTTCTCTCTGATTTTCAACGAATTAAGATAAAATTCTAATGCTTCGTCATATTTATTTAATCTTAAATGGATGTTTCCTATATAGCCTAATGAATTAGCCATATCAATTTCATTTCCAAGTTCTTTATCTTTTTCTAAAGAATTCTGTAGATATTCTAATGCTTTTTTATAATTATATTGCCTGTAATGAATAATCCCAATTGTTTTTAATGAATTCGCAATACCTTTTTTATCATCAATTTCTTTTCTTATCTTCAATGATTTCTTTTGGTAATCTAATGCATCTTTATAATTTTTTTTGTAATAATTTGCTATACTTATATTGTATAAAGATATTGCTTCCTGTTTTTTGTTTTTACCCTTTTTAGCTAAACTTAAAGCTTTGTTACTATATTCTATACTCTTTTTAGAAGATGTTTCTAAATACGCTTCTGCTAATTCATTTAAAACATCTACTTTTTCTTTGTTATTAACAATTGTTAATTGGTTTTCCAGACTATCTATCTTTGTTTGAGAAAACAAGTTTAGAGAAAATAATAATAA
>JAIORR010000247.1 GCA_021108055.1 Candidatus Cloacimonadota bacterium | reverse complement strand
ACTGCAATTGATCTGTGAATATCTTCGAGATAATGTAAATTACTACGATTGGGTAGGATTCTATTTTTCCAATAAGAAAAAGAACATTTTAACTCTCGGACCTTTTGCAGGAAAATCTACAGAGCATGTTCAGATACCTGTTGGTAAGGGAATCTGCAGTCAGGTTGCACAGAAAAAAGAAACAATGATCGTTCAGGATATAAAGAAAGAAGAAAATTATCTTTCCTGCAGTATCGATGTTCGATCGGAGATCGTAGTTCCGATTTTAAAAGATGGAAATTTCATCGGGGAACTCGATATCGATTCTCATTCAAAGTCACCTTTTACCACTGATGACAGAGAATTCTTAGAGAGAGTGTGTGAGATGATTTCTATTTTGTTCTAAAGAAAAATGGAAGCTACTTAAAAAAGCTTTTTAATGTATTTAATACAACCTTTTTATCATTAAGCTCTTTTAAAAAAACTTCTTGAAAACCCTTAAATAAAACAAGATTAAGTTTTGATGTAGCTTTTTTATCCTGGTTGAGAATGGATTCACCTTTATTGATAAGAACATCTCGATATTTTGCATCTACATAATCCGGTAAATTATACATATTCAGAATATTATTAATTTTTTCATTAATATCTACATTAATTAATCCCAATTTTAAACTTAATTTAGCAGCTGCTCGAATTCCTACACTCACTGCAGTTCCGTGCGAAATTTCGTAATCAGAAATCGATTCTATGATGTGAGCGAAAGTATGTCCCAGATTCAATAAACGCCGTTCTCCTCTATCTTCTGGGTCTTTTACACAGATAGAAATCTTTAGTTCGATCGTTTTTTTGATGATTTTATTAATGTCCGCTTTTGAAAGTAACAGATCATAAAGAGAAGACTTTTTTATAAGCGACATCTTTAAACACTCTGCCCAGCCATTCTTCATTTCTTTTTCGGGAAGGGTCTTTAAAAATTCCGTTGAAATAATTATTTTTTCTGCAGGATAGAAGGTGCCGATATTGTTTTTTATTCCGTTGAAATTAACTGCTGTTTTACCGCCGATTGCTGCATCTATCATTGCCAGAAAAGTTGTTGGAATCAAAACCAATCTGCATCCACGCATATACGTTGAAGCAGCAAAGGACGTTATATCGGTTGTAATTCCTCCGCCAATTCCAATGATCA
>JAIORR010000112.1 GCA_021108055.1 Candidatus Cloacimonadota bacterium | reverse complement strand
TTTGGTTCGCATTAACTCCATGCTTACGTATCACTTTTTTCTTTTTCAATTTCCAATTCATCTAAATAATCCATTTTCCAAGCCTTGTTTAACTTATAATCAAACCTGCTTTCTCGAATTATTTCTGTCAAATAGATTTTCCCGGCAGTCAGCTCTTAGCCTGGCAAGCAGGGTTTGAGAGATAACCCTGAAAATGCTTACCTGCTCTCGGCATTGCTTCTTTTAAAATGACTTCCTGTTCAGCAGCACTTTCAGGGTTATAAGTATTCATGGATTCCCGATTTACTCGGGAATGACGGAATGTGCAGCATCCTTCTTCTTTTTAAATACTGCATACACCACAAACAGCAAGGTTATTACTACGATAACGACCCACCATGGAAAGTGTTTGGCGGGGATCACCGTGATCGTCTTGAATCCTTTATAGATAACCGGAGCCTGAGAGAAATTGTAAAAACCGAATTTGCCGTTCTTATACGTTTTATCTTTAATCTTCTTACTGAAAATGGTTCTCTCTCCATCCATCACCGTTACAGTAAAAGAACCGGGATCGAATTTCAGGATGAACCCGTATTCCTTTTCGAACTTCCATCCTTCCGTCTTTTCATGATAAAGAAGAGTAACTTTTCCTTCAGTTCCTTCTGTGTTCCATAGGTCTTTTCCATCGAACGGCTGTGAAGCTTTCAGTTTACCGGATTCCGGTCCGGAATAATCCGCAGCCGCAATTTTGATGCTTATCCCCTGTTTTGCCAGTCCGCATTTACGGTCATCCTGAGTCCCCTTTTTCCAATCGAGCAGGTAGAAATGCCCGGGATCCTGATAGCCGAAAACAAAACCCACAAGATCATCATCACTTCTTCCTTTCATGAGCCATGACCCTTCGACCGTGCTTCCTGTAATGTCGATATCACTCACCAGGATCGTCGGATCTCCGTTTATTTTCTGTGTTGCCCACTGGTTATCATTGCTCAGCTTCCACGTCCCGCGTCCCTGTCCGTTGGCAGGATAATGATAGATTACTTCCTTCCAGCCGCTCAAGTCGACCCACTTTTCAATACGTTCCGCTTTTTTACCGCAGCCCTGGCAAAGCAATATTGCCATCACCAGCCCTATCATAATTACATACCGCATAGTTATCCTCCTTTATTTATTACAGTTAAAAGGTTCTG
>JAIORR010000105.1 GCA_021108055.1 Candidatus Cloacimonadota bacterium | reverse complement strand
AAAACAGGCTCAATTGCTCTTCTATTTTCTGTTCATAAGCAAGCATACACTGTGATAATGTGAACAGGAAAGTATGAAAGTTATTGACAGGAAGTTAGAAAGAAATTGTTTCAGATTTGTTCTTTTTCAAGAAAAAAATACATAATACAAATAAAACATCATCGGTGCTGAAAATTATTTTGGATATTTGATTGTTAAGGAGAGAAAAATCATGAAACATAATACACATATTTATTTAGCAATAAAAGGAATTGAATTCTTATACGAAGGGTTAAGTAACCTTCATTATGCAAAATCAAAGAAGAAAGCAGCTTCTACAACAATTTCCAAACGACGACGAGAAGGTAAAATACTTCAACGGATGCTTATGAATTATCGGGATGTGATAAGTGAAGCTTCGTGGGCTCCGGATGATATACTCAATGACAAATCTCAATATCATACATTTAAGCTTTTTACTGAACGAGATTTTCCGCACAGTAGTTCCTTTGCCAAAGAAATACATAAAAATAGTTACTATCGTGCTTCTGGTGGAGGAGGTCTCCCGTATAAAGTTGATCATTTGGCACGTGTTATTTCTGATATGGATAAATTGAGAAGGTATAATGATCGGTGCTCAATGAAACAAATCATGTATCAATACTTGATGATATCTCATTATGTTGTAGATGCTCATGTTCCAATGCATTGTGATCTTCGAGATGATCCACCATCTGCTAATGATACCAAAAAACCGAGAAACGGTAAGTATTACTCAGATTCCTTACATGGACATATCGAACAATTGTGGGAAGATGCTGTTAATCCGATTGCAATTAAGGAAGGGATTATCGAAGCAAAACGAAAAGATGATGATTGTCCACCAAATGAATTGTCTAAACAAATTCGATTCAATGTGACAAATAATGCACATTGCGATGAAATAAAGCCCTACCTGGTTTCTAATGACGGTTTAATGAATTATATGATAGATTTGTGTATTCAAACAAAAGAAAGGGCACTCTTACTTTTCCCCATTAATGATCCAACTAATTGGAATCAACAATTGTTCCCTGAAATGACAAGAGAGATATTTGCTCAGATAATATCGAATCTAATTTCTGTGTGGATTTGGATGTGGGGAGAATAAACCCATTTGATGATTCAATAACTGCTTGTCAGTCTTTGGTTGGTTA
>JAIORR010000269.1 GCA_021108055.1 Candidatus Cloacimonadota bacterium | reverse complement strand
AGAATAAGAAGTTTCCTCCCCGCAGCCTGATCATGGGAACTCCTGCAAAAGTGGTAAGAAAACTTTCCGATAAAGAGATTGAAAATATTTATACCTCTTCAAAAAATTATGTGAACTATAAAAATGAATATTTGCAGATGGATTTTAATAAATGAAAACACTGGTGATGGAACGGATGCCGGAACTTTTCTGGCAGAAAATAAAGGAAATGAGCTGGGAAAGTTATTTTCTGGAAGATACAAAAAGCGATCTCGATAAAACTGAAATAATAATAATCCGTACAAAAACAAATTTTAATAAAGGATATTTCCGAAGATTTCCCGATCTGAAGATGATAATACGAGCCGGCAGTGGTTTTGATAATATAGATATTCCGGAAGCTGAAAAGAGAAATATCGTTGTCTGCAATACTCCCGAAGCTAATGCTTTTTCCGCTTATGAGCATACTTTGTCTTTTATTTTTGCACTTATCAAACAGCATCAGAAGTGTAAAGAAATGGTTTTAAAAGAGGACTGGAGAAAGGATTTTCCGGCAAATTGGGAAATTTCTGATCTGAAAGTTCTAATCGTGGGTGTGGGAAGAGTTGGCTCTCGGGTTGCCGGGGCTTTACAATTTCTCGGAGCAGAAGTAAAAGGGATCGATCCATATCTTTCTGTTTCAGAATGGAAAGAAAGAGGTGTTGAAAAGATATCATATAAAGAAGGAATCGAGTGGTGTAACCTGGTAACATTTCATTGCCCGCTCACAAAGGAAACTCAACACTATTTTTCCGATCCAATTTTAAAGGAATTACATAATCCTGTATGGCTGATAAATACAGCCCGGGGTAGGATTATAGATGAAAGCGTTATTGAATCCGGCTTATTATCTGGAAAAATTCTTGGATTTGCTTCTGATGTCTTTAGTCAAGAACCCTGGAAAGCACAAAATTTTGCAAAAAAAGATAATGTGTTATTGTCTCCGCATACCGGTTCTTTCACGAAAAATGCAAAAACAAGAATGTCACTGGAAACACTGAGTGTCTGGTCAGAATTTGTTTTTAATAAACTTATAATTTCAAGAATTGACAGCAGGTTTTTTCTATAAGAATACTACCTTTGATTTTTTAAAAAAAAAAAGATAGTTTGCACTTGACACATAAAGCCCTGCTTTCAATTTTGCCGAACCTTACAAGAGTGAGGTCAT
>JAIORR010000349.1 GCA_021108055.1 Candidatus Cloacimonadota bacterium | reverse complement strand
AACGATTGAATAGGCAACGTGCGGAATAAATACAGATAATTTTTCGGTATTATTCACAGCACAAATTTTTGCCTTATTATTTATTTTACAAATTTAAAATTTTTGCGACCAAGCAAATCCCCTTTGTCCTTGCGGATTACTGCGGAACCGCATGTTGTTTATTTGTTTGTTGCAGGTCGTTTATCATCTTATATCAATCAGTCCAGACAACTTTCCTCTCTTATATTGCAAATCATTTTGTAATCTTGTTTTTCAGTCAGGGAACTTGCAAGCTTTCTTGTTCAAAAGCCGGTGAAACCCTAACTGCTGTTGAATTCTATTTTTATATTTTTTTTAAGAAATCATCAAAGAGCATTATTTTATTAAATTTCTTTTTCTTTACTCCTGTGATTAGTTTTTTATCTCTCGTCAATAATATCAAATCAAGTTGCATTGAAAGTGCAATGTAATTTACGTCCTTAATATCAACACTCTTTGTAAGCTCAACAGCCTTTTCAATAACATATTTGTCCATTACGTAATTTGGCAGAATAGTAATCTCGGAAAAAACGGAATAACTAAAATTTATTAACTCATTTTTTTGCATTTTTGTTTTTTCGAAAATTATCTCTTTATATTTATCTATCTCAACAAGTGCAAATTCAGGCAAAATAAAATTGTAGTAATTCAGCAATGGTTTATAAATTGCTTTTCCGCTTATGATAATACTCATAAGAACATTCGCATCAATTATATAATCCATATTTATTCGTGTAAAAATTTAATGTATCTGTCTCCCTCTTGCTTCCACGCTAACTCTCTTGCTGTTTGCCATTTTTCATCGTTTTCAAGGTCTATATCTTTAATACCTTTTAGCATTTCTTGTGCAGATATTTTCAGGTATAGTTTACCGACAAAATCCATTATTTGCTTTTCAATTTTAGAGTATCCAAAAGTTTGAATTAGTTTATCGTCTAATTGTATTTTAATTTCTTGCATAATTTTTAGTATTAAGATTTTGCACAAAGATACAGAAAAAAATATTTTTCGCAATTTTCAATAGGTCAGTCCGGCAACCTGTGAACTTTCATGTTTCTAAAAACAGTCAGCTATAAAAAAACACAAAAGTCTGCCCTTTTATAATTTTCAGTCGATGAAGTCAATTTTTGAGTATCAAAATTAAATTATTTCTTATGACCTGCAACGGT
>JAIORR010000367.1 GCA_021108055.1 Candidatus Cloacimonadota bacterium | reverse complement strand
TGTTCTGGGAGTATCCTTCCAGATCAACATTGTTATTAACAGCATAGCTATTGCCGAATTCGGGGACAAATATAAATTCATATATATCATAATTAACAGAATAATAATCGTTCAGGTACACATCCGGGTGAGAGCCGACTGTATTAGCTGGAACCATGATATGAGAACTTGCATTAATGATATCGATCTTAAGTTCCGAAAGATCACGTATCGGAAGATTCGGGCAGCCTTTGTTGTATCCTGCAGATATCTGGCAGCTTGGATAACCAGAATGCCTGTTCCAATCATAACTGTGTATTTGAGGGGAAAATTCTCGTCTGCCAAAATCATTTCTGATCTTATCACAGAATAATTTATATGCCACAGTGAAAGCGTGGTCATCATTCCGGGAAGGATCGCTTAATGATTTCGAATTTGAATAATTTCCCTGTTCAGTCCATTTCACTTCTCTTCCTGTACCGGAAATAAGAAGGAACATGGCATCCCAATCTACAAAGCATTGATAACTTACTGCCGGTGTGGGAAAATCATCGTTGGGATGAGGAGCGGTTACAACTACTGGCATCGAAGATTGAGGATTGTAAATATATAATCCCCACCCATAATCAAAAGCACCTTCTTCATCATCATATACGGCTGCCGTGCCGTTCGTGTCATAATAACTCATATCCAGATTTTCTCGTAGAAGATAATAAGTTCTTCCGGTTACGGTGTCGTTGAATTCTACAACTTTATAAGGAAATCCATATCCATCGATCAGTGTTTGTGCTGTTTCATAATCTTCTGCAAGAAATGTTTCAACTACTGTCTGCCAGTTATCCAGTTCCCCTTGTTCCGGAAGATGATAATCTCCAAATCCGGTTGTCTGCACATCCCATGGAGAATATATGTTATAACCTTCCTCTGCTATCCCTTCCGATATATGAGTTATCCAGTTATCATATTCACAATCATCGGTATGCCAATACAGGAAATCATTGAACGACGAAGTTTCTACGATTATTGAAAATATTTGGGTAATGTAAATCAATATAAAAAAAGAAAAAGCAATTTTTTTGAACATCAGCTCAGGCTCCTCATTTACATAAATCTATAATATTTTTTTATCAAGAATCACGTCAAATTTTATTTTCAATTTTAAATTCATAATTAAATTCATTATGCACTAATTGTTCCGATATTCAAAGAA
>JAIORR010000179.1 GCA_021108055.1 Candidatus Cloacimonadota bacterium | reverse complement strand
AATTCTCTTGCATCTTCTTTTGATTCAGCTTCAATTGTTACCATATATGTTCTGATAAGTTCAACATTATATAATTTTCTCATTGTAAACCCCGTTAATTATGCATTCTTAATTTCTCAACACGTCAAATGAAATCTTGCAAAACATATAATCCTATCTTCATTATAAAATATATTTGGAAAGGTCTTCATCTTTGATGATCTTATCTAATTTATTTTTCACAAAGCTTTTTGAGATGATCACTTCTTTTATTTTTTTATCCGGCATCTCAAAGAGGAATTTTTCCAGAAGTGCATTCATTATTGTGTGAAGTCTTCGCGCTCCGATATCTTCCATCTTTTCATTTGCTTTTGCAGCATATCTGGCAATTTCTTCGATAGAATCATCATCAAAATTCAGTTTAACATTTTCGGAAGCAAACATAGCAGTATATTGTTTTGTTAAAGAACTTTTGGGATAAACAAGAATTTTTTTTAGATCATCTTTGGAAAGAGTGCTAAGTTCTTCCCGGATGGGAAAACGACCCTGTAATTCCGGGATAAGGTCAGATGGTTTTGAAGAGCTGAAAGCACCGGCAGCAATGAATAAAATGTGTGAAGTATCGATTATCCCGTATTTCGTGGGAACGTTCGATCCTTCAACTATGGGAAGCAGGTCTCTTTGCACACCGGAGCGGGATACATCTGCACCTGTCCGGTTTTCATTTCCCACTATCTTATCTATTTCATCTAAGAAGATTATGCCGTCCTCTTCAACCCGATTTTTTGCTTCGGAGATCACTTTATCTTTTTTTACCAGACGGTTTGATTCTTCTTCTAAAATGTTCTTATATGCTTCAGATACTTTCATCTTTTTCTTTCTATCACTCTTTTTGGAAGGGAAAAAACCTGACATCATCTCCCCTATCTGAAGATCGATGTTTTCCATACCGGTTGGAGAGAATATTTCGATATGAGATGGTCTTGGCGGAGCAATAGATATTTCTACTTCCCGATCGTTAAGTTCTCCGGCATCAAAAAGCTTTTCCATCTTTTTTCTGTTTCGCTCATATCTTTCTTTTTTTGTTCTAATTTCTTCTTCTGTGTCATTAGGAACAACCGGCTGGTGCGGGTAAAGAATATCTATCATTCTGTTTCCGGCTTTTATCTTTGCCAGAGCTTGAACTTCTCTGGTCATTTCCGTACGAACTTCGCTAAGTGCAATATTCAT
>JAIORR010000220.1 GCA_021108055.1 Candidatus Cloacimonadota bacterium | reverse complement strand
AGTAATCGGTTCAGGTGGTAGGGAACACGCAATTGCCTGGAAATTATCCCAAAGCAAAAAAGCAGAAAAAGTATTTGTTCTTCCCGGAAATGGTGGAACTGAAAATAATGTCCCGATCGATGTTAACGATTTTGATGGAATAAAGAATTTCTGTGAATCAAATGATGTAGAACTTTTAATTGTTGGACCTGAAGTTCCTTTAGTAAATGGCATTGTTGATTTCTTCAGGGATTCCAGTATAAAAGTTTTTGGACCGGATAAAGCTGCTGCTCAATTGGAAGGTTCGAAAATATTTGCTAAGAAATTTATGAAGAAATATGGTGTGAAAACAGGAGATTTTGAGCAATTCAATAACATTAACTCTGCTATGAAATTCATCGAAAAAGTTAAGGGAAATTGTGTGATTAAATACGACGGACTCGCAGCAGGAAAGGGTGTTTATGTATGTTCATCTATCCAGGAAGCTGAAGAATCACTTTTAGATTTGAAACAAAAATATGGGAAAGAGGTTCAATTGTTAATCGAAGAAAAATTAATCGGTTCGGAGCTTTCCATACTTGCATTTACTGATGGGCAAAATTATCAAATTCTTCTTCCATCACAAGATCACAAACAACTTCTCGATGGAGATAAAGGACCGAATACAGGCGGAATGGGAGCATTCTGTCCTGTTCCTTTCTATACAGATGAGCTTAAAAACCTGATAGAAAAGGAAACAATTATTCCTACAATTAACGGATTAAAGAAAGAAAAAATCAACTACAAAGGCGTGATATATTTGGGATTAATGATAACCGAAAATGGTCCGAAAGTTCTGGAATATAATGTTCGGCTTGGAGATCCGGAAACGGAAGTTGTTCTCCCTGCTTTTAAAGGAGATTTGCTGGAACTTGTACTTTCCTGTTTTGACGGCAGTTTAAAAGATTTCCAGATGGAATTCAATGACGGATATTTTGTGGATGTAGTATTGACTTCCAGTGGTTATCCGAAAGCATATAAAAAGGGTATTGAAATTTGTGGATTAGAAAAACCAAAAGAACTTGTTTTTCACGCAGGTACAAAAAAAGAAGGCGATAAAATCCTGACGAATGGAGGTAGAGTTCTAAATATAGTGGCACAAGGTGAGACTTTGGAAAAAGCTATTGATAATGCTTATGATAAAGTGAATGGTTTCTACTTCGATGATATGTTTTTCAGGAAAGATATTGGAAAAAG
>JAIORR010000213.1 GCA_021108055.1 Candidatus Cloacimonadota bacterium | reverse complement strand
AAGCTATGGAAAACTATGGCGGCACAATCTCTGTAGAAAATAATGAACCGAAAGGCACCATTTTCGTTTTAACCTTTAGAAGGATGGGGTAGAACATAATGGAATCAATTAAAACACTTGAAAAGAAATTGGTTAAATTTAAACAGAATGGAGAAGAAAAGGTAGAAATCCTTAATCAACTATCAAAAGCTTATTGGTCTTCTCTTTCCGAAAAAGCTCTGGATTATGGGAAACAAGCTCTTAAGCTATCTGAAAAGATCGATGATAAAGAAGGAAAAGGAAAAGCGCTTAATAATATTGGCGTAAGTTATTTTTATCTTACTAAATACGATTCTGCCATAGAGGTTTTTTTCAAAGCATTGGAAATACACGAAGAACTCGGTATTAAAAGAAAAATTTCTTCTTCTTATAACAATATTGGAATGATATACGATGCCACAGGTAAGTATGAAAAAGCTTTAGAATATTATAATAACTCATTAAAAATCGATGAAGAGCTCGAAGATAAAAAGAGTATTGCAAATTCTTTAAATAATACAGGAAATACTTATAATCATCTAAAGAAACATGATAAATCTCTTGAATATCATGAAAAAGCTCTAAAAATATTTGAAAAAATTGATGACAAATTAGGTGTTTCTGCTTCTTTAAACAATATTGGAAATGTCTATCTTACTGTTGTCGAAAAGCCAGATAAAGCACATGAATATTTTCTGAAATCCTTAAAAATCAATAAAGAAATCGGGAACAAAAACAGAATTGCCATATCTTTAATAAATCTTGGTGATTGTTACACAAAATTACATAATTCCCCCAAAGCCCTGATTTACCTTGAACAAGGTTTAAAAGTATCCGAGGAGATCGAAGCAAAAAATCTGATCAGAGATTGTTACAAAGTATATTCAGAATTATATTCCATAAAAGAAAACTTAAAAAAAGCCCTTGAGTATTATAAACTTTACTCAAAAACAAAAGACAGCATCTTCACCGAAGAAAGCAGCAAAAAGATAGCTGAAATGCAGACAAAATATGAAACTGAAAAGAAGGAAAAAGAAGCGGAGATATTTAGATTAAAAAACATAGAATTGGCTAAAGCAAATAAAGATATTCAAAAGAAAAATAAGGAACTGGAAATCCATGAGGAGCACATCAGCCTGATTAATAATATACTTCAGCACGATCTTACAAATAATCTTTCCATAACAAATAGTGCCATCCGCT
>JAIORR010000339.1 GCA_021108055.1 Candidatus Cloacimonadota bacterium | reverse complement strand
GATAAAAATATCGAGTGTATCGATCTGGGGGGAAAATATACTGTCTGCATCATTTGCAGTTATATCTACCAGAATATGAAATGGTGTTCCAATATAAAGTTTGGACGGTTTCCGGATATTATATTCCAGAGATTGTGCAAAACACAATACGGGCAGGAATAACAAGATTACTGATCTGATAATATTTCTTTTCATTTAATAATTTTGCTTCTTTACAAACGAAACGTTTGCTATCTTTGATTTTTCATTCTTATTCTAAATTTAAAGAATTTCATTAATTCGGGGACATAGGGTTTATCTGTGTAAAGAGTAACGAGATCAACTTTTATTTTGCGGAAATTTTCTTTGATCTCATTTTCCTGCTTTTGCACGGCTGCATTATATTTTTTTCTTATGGTTTTGCTGGAAGAGTTTAGTGTAAATGCAGAGTTTGTTTCGGGGTCTATCAGGTGCAGCAGTCCGGCATCCGGAATCTCTAATTCTACTCTATCCATTATCCGCAGAGCAATAACATCGTGTTTCTTTGCCAGTATCTTCAAGCTGTCCTGATAATCGCTATCTAAAAAATCTGAAATTACGAAGATGATGCTTCGTTTTTTGATGAGTCGGTAGATGTATTCAACTGCGTTTTTAATGTCTGTTTTAACATTTTTGGGTTCGAAATAAAGAATATCCCGCAGTATCCTGAGAGCGGATTTTTTTCCTTTCCTGGGTGGAA
The DNA here is from genome assembly GCA_021108055.1 of Candidatus Cloacimonadota bacterium. Classification (GTDB taxonomy): domain Bacteria; phylum Cloacimonadota; class Cloacimonadia; order Cloacimonadales; family TCS61; genus JACNIV01. The sequence continues at coordinate 504 of JAIORR010000339.1, read as the reverse complement.
TATATTTTTCCACTTCATTTGTGAAAAGAAGAAGTCCAACTTTATCGTTATTGGAAAGTGCAGAGAAAGAAAGCAGTGCTGTGATCTCGGTGATCAATTCCGATTTCAGATAACTTTTGGTTCCAAAAAGAGTGGAGGCGCTGCTATCTACCATGAACATTACATTCAGCTCACGGGTCTCTTCGAATTTTTTTATGTATGGATAACCATGACGGGCGGTAACGTTCCAGTCGATCTGGCGGAAACTATCCCCGATCTGGTATGCTCTTACTTCCGAGAATTCCAGACCCTGTCCCTTGAAAAGACTGTGATATTCTCCGGAAAATAGATCGTTGACCAGATTTCTGGTTGTGATCTCGATTTTTCTTATCCGCTTTATTATATCTTTTGCTTCCATTACAAACCGCTAATTATCGCAAATGAACGCTAATTTCTCTTGTTTCCAATTTCATTTTGAACTACTGAGAAATTCTCGGTAGTTGATTCTTTTATGGTAAGTTTCTT
>JAIORR010000255.1 GCA_021108055.1 Candidatus Cloacimonadota bacterium | reverse complement strand
AAAATTAGATTTCCAGAAATGATAAAATACGGATATCTTATTGTTTTCATTTTATCAATTTATTCGCAAATTTGTGCGGATAATATTATAATTGCCGAAAGCACCCAATCTACAGCTACAGAAAGAAACAATGCCAGATTAATTGTTGAAGATCAAGATGGGATTTTACATGTTGTGTATTATAATAACGGCATTTACTATTGCTCTTCCAGTGATAACGGACAAAGCTGGACAGACCCGCCCATCTTAATTACTGAAATTGGGAGAAATCCGTCCATTGCTTTAGACAGTAATAATATTTTACATCTCGTTTACAAAAAAGGCGGGGTAGATGCTTTTGATATTGTGCATAGAACTTATAATGGAAATTGGAGTGACGAAGATATTGTTCATGCCGATTCCGGTACAACTGTTTCCCGACCGGTAATTGCTATTGATAATGAAAATGATCTTCATTGTGTCTGGCAGAGACATGGTTTTTCCTCAACTCCTAATTCGGAAATATGGTATAAGAAATATTCATCCGGTTCAGGCTGGACAGGATTAACAAACATCAGCAGCACTTACGGAACTTCGGAATATCCTACTTTAACAATTGATAATGAAAATAATATCTATACTTTCTGGAAAGATTCGGGAGAAGATATTAATAATGATAAAATGGTGTTGTTCCGAAAATATACCGAAGGAATTGGCTGGGATACCAATTATACTAATGTTAGTAATACTACCGGAAATGGAAGCTATGCCACAATGGATCCTTGCGCAATTGCAGATTCTGAAAATAATATTCATCTCGTCTGGAAAGATTCACAATCCGGTACACGAGAGATTTATTATAAAAAATGTACAAATGGAATTTGGGATAATACGCCTACAAACATAAGCAATCTTTCTACTGCTTCAGGAAGACCTTCTATCAGTATAGATATGGTTGATAATCTTTATGTAGCCTGGGAAAATAAAACCGATGGCGTACATTATGATATTGTTTATAAAATTTATGATAGAAGTAATGGTTCCTGGTCGGATTTAGTAAATATCAGTGAAACCGATAACATTGATTCCCGGCATCCTTCCTGCCCGTTAATAAAAGAAAATTTTCTCTACACGATCTGGACAGAAGGAGAAAATCTACCTTTTGCAGTAACGATCAATTCAATTCTTCTTACGAATACAAATGATAACTTAGTTAATTCTTGCGTATATCATCTTGAACAAAACTATCCCAATCC
>JAIORR010000006.1 GCA_021108055.1 Candidatus Cloacimonadota bacterium | reverse complement strand
CGCAGTGTTTCCAGAAATACATTGAATTATTCCTGGGATGTTACTGTGAACGATGTTGACCAGCCGATCGTTGTGGATGAACTCATTCCTCCTGAGGGAGATATCACTATCGATGAGGGAGATGTGATCAATTTCTCCATCGATGCTTACGATCCGGATGGAAACGACCTTGAATATAGCTGGCAGGTTGAAGGTGTTGAAGTTTCCACATCGAACTCATTCGATTTCATCACAGATGAAAACTCTGCCGGAGAATATGAAGTTACTCTTTTTGTTACGGATAATTTTGGAACAAGAGATGAACAGAACTTCCTTTGGAATGTTACTGTGAATGATGTGTCTGGTTCAGGGGAAATCATGATACCCAACGTTACTGCACTCTACCAGAACTATCCCAATCCATTTAATCCGGTAACTAACATTCAATTTAACGTTAAAGAAAGTGAAACAGCAAGACTTACTATTTTTAATGCAAAAGGTCAGGTGTTGGAATCAAAAGAATTTTCATCCGGAGTTTATCATTATAAATGGGATGCAGCAGGATATGGATCTGGAATCTATTTTTACAAATTAGAATCAGACAATTATTCGAAAGTCAGGAAGATGTTGATGATGAAATAAATTGATAGAAAAAGGCGGGTAAAATTATCCGCCTTTTTCTTTTGATAGATTAGTAATTCATCCGGCATTTGCCAATATTCACGATTCTATTCATACTTCATTGTATCAACCGGGTTTGCAAGTGATGCTTTGATCGAGAAGAAACTCATAGTTAATAGAGACACACAAAGACCAGCTAAACCGGCAATAATAAAAATCCAAAAACTTATTTCAGTTTTATAAGCAAAATTCAAAAGCCATTTATTCATCAGGAAAATAACTATCGGGATGGCAATAACGGTTGCCATTAAGCTGAGCCAGATAATCTCACGGGAAAGATGTTTTAATATCCTGAAAGAGGAAGCTCCGAATACTTTGCGGATTCCTATCTCTTTCGATTTCTGTTCTGTGATGAACATCGTAAGCCCGAATAATCCCAGACATGCCACAAATATAGCAAATAATGTACAATAATTGATTGCTTTACCAAAGTTTTGAGTATCCCAATAAAGCTTGTTAATTGTCTCATCTACGAATTCAAATTCGAAAGGAGCTTCCCTGCCTTTGTTGAAATTGTTCCAGGTCTGCTCGATAAACTTTATGGTTTCCTGAACATTGTGGGGAGATAATTTGATCCCTACAT
>JAIORR010000012.1 GCA_021108055.1 Candidatus Cloacimonadota bacterium | reverse complement strand
ACCTATCTATCAGTCCGGCAAATTTATCTTTTATTTTATCGTATTGCATATCTTAACCTATCATATTCCTACACACCCACAAGCCGCCTTTGATATTTATATCTTCATCATCTATAATATAAACAGGAAATAGTTTTAGGATTGCTGCCCTGTCCGTGCTTTTTTGAAGTTCTTCCATAAAGCCGCTTTGTTTAATTAATTCTGCATTTTTAAGCGTTGTAGTTCCGCAAAGATAAATTCCATTAAATGGTCGGAAAAACAGAGCTATTACCTGGGTGAGCTTTCCTGCACAGCGGTAAAAAATATCGAGTGCTTCCTTGCATATCTCATCTTTCAATGCTTTCTCTGCGATCTGTTCCGCAGATAATTTTCCCGTTTTCATTTTTGGATAATACAATTCTATTAATCCCTGATATGTTAATTCCAGTCCATTGCCGGATACAAAGTCTTCCCAGCTTGGCAGGTAGGAAAGTTTTAATTTGTTCTTCATCCATCTCAATATTTTTTCATGTTTTTCATCTAAGGCAGAAACCGTGATATGTTGAACTTCCGAAGGGATAACCTCATAATATTTTTCACCGAATTTTGTTTTTCCTGATATTACTCCGGTTGTTCCAAAACCTGTTCCGGGAGCAAGAAGAACTGATCTTAAGCGTTCGGGTTCTGTTTGAGTTTTTATTTGTGGTTCATACATTTTTTTAAATTTATATCCGCTTTCTTCCGAAGATAAAAAACCATAGCCGGCAAGTTCCATATCATTCAGCATTAGAGTTTTATTTTTTGGAAGTCCGCAATCATACAGATCCTGCAGAGTTATTTCTTTTTTGTCCTGCCATCTTGTCAGGTTTACTTCATTCTTGTTTAAAACTATTCCTGCAAAACCAATGGTGCATCTGTCGGGAAGTTGTTTTTGCTTGCTAATTGAATTCCTGATTAATTCCTGCAGCTTCTGTTTTGAATCTATTTTTGCTTTGAATATTTCAGAAGTTTCTATCTTTTTCCCATTGTGAATGGTTTCAAATTGAAGGCGGGTATTGGTTCCCCCCACATCGATAGAAATATTCAGTTCCATTTTTTTATTCATAGATTTTAAATGTTTTAGTGGTAACGTTCCGTCAATAAAAATGTTAATTATTGTAACATCGATTTTTCTTTTTGATAGAATAGTTCTAATTTTATTTTCCTGTATTATAAACAAATTCGGAGAATTAATATGAATAAAGACGAATTGATAGAAGAAGCAAAAAAGCCAAAATATATTTC
>JAIORR010000237.1 GCA_021108055.1 Candidatus Cloacimonadota bacterium | reverse complement strand
TCGTTGATCAGTCGAGTGTGGCTATAAATGGAGAGATCATCCTCAGGGAGATTGATCGGTATCTCGTTAGGACCAATTCCCGTAGTGTAGTATGGAAATATCCAGCTTTGGAAAATGCTGTGGTCTGGTTCTATGTTTGCATCATTGACAAGGTTAACCCAATTCATAGTTCCAGCGTAATATGTACTATCATTATACGCATCAGGCTCCCAATACTGACTATCATAATATGTATCGAAGAAAATTATACCAAATTCTATGTTATGCGCATTAAGAAATGATTTCAATTCCGCCATATCAGCCACTACGTCGATGTCTATTCCGAATGAGATATATTGATCAACCCGGGGACCATGAACATCTATATGCAGAAACGGGAGTGAAACACCTCTTGCCTCTAAGGCGATGATCCACTCCATAAACTGATCGATCCCCACTTCCGGATAAAGCCCGATCTGTCCGATAGGAATTGACGGAAACCATTCTTCCATTTGTAAAATGTATGCAGCTACATGATCTGCCAGAGCACCAAGTGAATCAACAAGACATGGTCTGGGATCTGTTTGTCCCCAATAGATATAATGGTATAGTGGGTACCATTGTCTAATGGGTTCATCCATCGCCAGATAACTGACAACCCCACCGTTCGATTGTATGTTCTGTATAACATTTATAGATCCATCCAGCGTAAGGTTAAATACATATTCGCTTGTTGAGCATTCCAATGGATCATAAGACATTACAGGTCCGGCAAAAAATGATTCGACAGCAATATCGATACTCCACAGTCCCAACTTGGAGAATGCCTGGACATCCACAAAGTTCTCAAGGTGGTTATCGCCGATGTTGTAGGCTGGATGTCCGACTCCGCTCCAGCCTCCGGAACCTACCTGTACCGTATAGAACTTGAACACATCGATCTGCGATCTGGCGGAAGTCCATTGTTCCGGATTATTGAACAAATCCAGCATGTCCACACTGGCAAGGTTTGGAGTGTACCATACCTGATTCTGTGAATTCACTTCATTCGTCAGAATAAACAACAACAAAAAAATAATCATCCATCTGAATCCGGAATTCAAAGACATTTCCATACCTCCTTAAAAGGTTTGTCTAACAATGAAATAGAACTGCGAAGCTTGCAGTTCATTAGGCGTGTCATTCACCGTTACAAGCGTCCTTTTTCAAAACAAAACAATACCGGTCAGGGATCATTCTCGAACTGGTCATAAAGCACTATTTCAACAGCAAGCATTTCTTAACA
>JAIORR010000371.1 GCA_021108055.1 Candidatus Cloacimonadota bacterium | reverse complement strand
AATTCTATTATCACAGATATAGCAGAAAATAGATTACATACACAGAAAGCAATTATGGCAATGACCATTGCCGGTATGAAAGTAGAGATATAACTCACCCTGAAAAAGTTTCTTTCAATAATTCTCTCACTTGACTCTTTCAGGGTTAACATTAGCAACATAGATTCAACTAACCTTAAAAGTGCAAAATGAAAAAAAATGAAAGAAGCATTTTCAAGGTTTAATAAGATTTTGGAGGAAAAACAAATGTCAAAATTAGCAGTATTAGCGATCGGGGGAAATTCCCTGATCAAAGATAAAAGCCATCAAACTGTAGATGATCAATATGATTGCATCATAGAAACTGCTCAACATATCGTGAAATTGATCGAGCAGGATATTCAAGTTATTGTAACACATGGAAATGGGCCGCAGGTCGGTTTCATTCTTCTTCGTTCGGAGATTTCAAAAGATCAGCTTCACGAAGTTCCGCTTCCTTCTGCAGGAGCAGATACGGAAGGTGCAATCGGTTACCAGATACAGCAGGCTGTAGGAAATATTCTAAAGAAAAGAGGAATCAATAAAAGTGTGGCTACTGTAGTAACTCAGGTTTTAGTCGATAAAGATGATAAAGCTTTTCAAAATCCTGCAAAGCCGATCGGTCCTTTCCTGAGTAAAGAAGAAGCTGAGAATAAAAAGCAGCAATATAATTGGGATATTATAGAGGATGCGGGACGCGGCTATCGACGTGTGGTGGCTTCCCCTATTCCAATTAAGATCATCGAGCAGGATGCGATTGATTGTTTGATCAAAAATGATTTTATCGTTATCGCTGTTGGCGGCGGTGGGATTCCTGTTATCGAAGATGAAAATGGAAATCTGAGTGGCGTTCCTGCCGTGATCGATAAAGATAGAGCTTCATCTCTTCTCGGAAGAAATTTGAAAGCAGATTATCTAATTATTTCAACTGCTGTAGAGCAGGTATGTCTTAATTTCGGAACGGAAAACGAAAAAGCAATTTCCAGTATGACACTAACTGAAGCAAAACAATATTGTGCAGAAGGACATTTCAAAGCTGGAAGTATGCTGCCTAAGATCGAATCTGCTATTGAATTTCTGGAAGGTGGTGGGAAGGAAGTGATAATCACTACTCCGGAATTTATTGCAGATGCAGTTGCCGGTAAAGCCGGAACAAGAATAGTGAGATAATCATAACAACTTCCGAATATGCGAAGCCCTTCGGAATGTTGGATCATATCGGAAGAACTTCCGGGGGTTGGATCAATGATTAAAAAACAAAACAATCGGAAGAACTTC
>JAIORR010000036.1 GCA_021108055.1 Candidatus Cloacimonadota bacterium | reverse complement strand
ATTCTTTTTCTCCCAGCATCATCGTAACCAGATCAGCTTTGCAAAGGTATGCAGCACGGAGTGAATTTTCCTTTATCTGTTTTTTCAATTTCAATTCATCACATAAATATTCTGTAAGTTTTTTTATTCGTTCGGTCTTTTCAAAAAGCGATCCCAATTTTTCCTGAAAAGTAACTTCTTTTAATTTTGGAACATAACTCTCTAATGTTTGTTTTGTATCTTCTTTATAATAGAATGCTGCATCTTCCAGACGGGCTTTTATAACTTTTTCATTACCCTGTTTTATCAGATCAGAATCTTCCGGATTTCCGTTCGATACAAAAACAAACTTATTTACAAGTTTTCCTGAATTATCCGTAACCGCAAAATATTTCTGGTGTTCAGATAAAGTTAGCATTACCACTTTCTTTGGAAGGTTCAGGTATTTTCTGTCAAATTCTGCAATTACTGCAGTTGGGAATTCAACAAGATCGGTTACGATCTCAAGCAATTGGTTATTTTCTACAGCTTTTTTGTTTGTGTTCATAAAAAGATCGTCTATTTGTTTACAGATTATTTTTTTCCGTTTTCCCCTATCCGGTATTACAAAGACACTTTCCAGCTTTTGTTCATATTCATTTATATTGTTAATTTCAACCGGATTTTCCAGTTTCAGAAAGCGATTTCCATAAGAGATATTTCCCGATTTAATACCATTTATTTCGAGATCGATTACGTTTTCTCCATACAACACAAGCAGCCAGCGGATAGGACGCGCAAAAGAAAGTTTTCCGCTTCCCCATTTCATGGATTTAGGGAAAGGGATTTTTGGAATTACATCTTTAATAATTTGAGCTAAAATTTCTCTTGTTTCTTTTCCTTTAAATTCCTTTTTTACGGCTATTTTTTCGCCTTTGGGAGTTTTTTTTATAAATATATCTTTCTCTGCTGCACCGGCACCTTTTAAGAATCCAAGTGCGGCTTTTGTCAAATTTCCTTTTTCATCATAAGAAGCAGTTTTTGCAGGTCCCACTCTTTCTATAATCTCGTCTTGCTGTTGGATTTGCAAAGAGGTTATTTTTATAGTCAGGCGGCGTGGAGTAGAAAATGGAATTATTTTCTCAAATTCAAGTTTAGCTTCTTTCAAGCCCGACTCGAAGTATGAAACTAATTTATTGATGGCTCCTGCGATATAACCGGCAGGTATCTCTTCTGTCCCGATTTCAAAAAGAAGATCTTTTCTCTGCATTTAATCCTCAACAAAATTTTGGTCAAAATTTTAAATAAAAAGTTTATTGTCTAACTTTTTTTATTAATGCAAAAAGCAAAAGCGGAATCGAATATCGAAACCGCTTGAAT
>JAIORR010000370.1 GCA_021108055.1 Candidatus Cloacimonadota bacterium | reverse complement strand
AATGGCTAAAACAATTTTTGAAAAACATTCAGAAGGTAGAAAAGGTTACACTCTTCCTGCAAATGATGTGGAAAAATCACTGAATAATTGCATTCCAAACAAATTCAGCAGGAAAGAAAATATAAAACTTCCTGAAGTAAGCGAATTGGATATGATGCGTCATTTCCTTGAACTGAGCCAGATGAACCACTGCATCGAGAAGGGATTTTATCCGCTTGGTTCCTGCACTATGAAATATAATCCAAAAATAAATGAAACTCTGGTTCGCAACGATGGTTTCAATAATCTGCATCCATTCCAGGATGAAGACACTGTTCAAGGTGCATTGGAAATTCTATATAAACTTCAGAAAGACCTGGCAGTAATATCCGGATTTTCAAATGTAACTTTGCAGCCGGTTGCAGGTGCTCACGGTGAATTTACCGGTCTTAAAGTTATGAAAGCATATCATGACCATAAGGGAAATTCCCACAAGAAGAAGATCATTCTTCCCGATTCTGCTCACGGCACAAATCCTGCCAGTGTAACTTTGGCGGGATACGAAATGGTAGAGATCAAATCCAATGAAAAAGGATTAGTCGATATTGAAGACCTGAAAGCCCATGTAAATGATGAAACTGCCGGTTTTATGCTTACAAACCCAAACACTCTGGGGCTATTTGAATCTCAGGTTGAGGAAATTGCAGAGATAATTCACAGTGTGGACGGCTTGATGTATATGGATGGAGCAAATTTCAATGCCATCATGGGACTCGTGAAACCAGGTGAGAATGGGTTTGATATTATGCATTTCAATCTACATAAAACCTTTGCTACTCCACATGGCGGCGGTGGTCCGGGTGCAGGTCCAATCGGAGTTCGTGAAGACCTAATTAAATTCTTACCTGCCCCCTTAATTGGTAAGAAAAATGATAAATATTTCCTCGATTATACACATGAAAAAACATCCTTTGGAAAAGTTCATTCTTTCTTCGGTAATTTCGCAGTGAATGTTAAAGCGTACATTTATCTGAAAATGCTGGGTCCGAAAGGCTTGCGACGGGTTGCAGAAAATGCCGTTATCAATGCAAATTATATCCAGAAGAAGCTGGAAAATTATTATGATATTCCTTTCAAGGATTCATTCTGTATGCATGAATTCGTTGCCAGCGGAAGTTGGCAAAAAGAAAAATATAGCATCAAAACACTGGATATTGCCAAACGGATTCTGGATAAAGGATTCCATGCGCCCACGATCTACTTCCCACTTATTGTGCACGAAGCGATGATGATAGAACCAACAGAAACCGAAAGCAAAGAGACGCTTGATGAATTTATAAATGCTATGATCGAGATCGCAAAAGAGTGTGAAGAAAATCCTGAACTT
>JAIORR010000092.1 GCA_021108055.1 Candidatus Cloacimonadota bacterium | reverse complement strand
AAAAACAACACGGTTGTTTTACTCCATATTTTTTACTTTCCTTTATTAATTGTTTCTGAGAATATCCAGCGAAGCTGCACCATAAGTTCACTTACATCATCAGAATCTTCAGCTTCATATTGTTTTATCTGATAGTTGGTCTGGACGAATAGTTTCGGATTGTTCTTTGCATCTCTCATAATGTGATAGTTAAAACCAGCAACGATCGTGTTATATCCGTCATCGTCTGTATCCGTATCGGGATCGTAGATATCGTAACGAGCAAGAATATCGAAGTTATTATTAACTTTAAATACAGGTAAAAAAGACATTGCAGTAGTATTAACCTTTTCATAGTCATCTACATTCGGTTTGTTTTTGTCTTTTATCAGGTATTGAGCCAGGAGGCTGAATGGACCGAAAGCCAATTTTCCTACACCGGCGATCATAGAGTATTCTTCTCTGTCAGGATTGTCGATTATCGTTCCTAAACTATCAGCGATTTCACTGTCATTTTTTGTTTTCATCATATAAGAACCACCGACTGTAACACCGGCAATGGGAGTCACACGCAGGTTTGCAACTAAGTTGAGGTCTTTGTTTATATCTACTGCAGTTTTTTTGTAGCCTTCACCATTGTAAGCTGCGATAGCATAAGAACCAAATCCGTTTGGAAGATAACCTGTTACGCCAAAGCCGTAATCGGTAGAGCTGACGAACTTGTATTTATCGGAAGGGTCTTTATCGATAGTTTGATAAGTCCAGTCATAGATTGTGCCGAAATACGTTTTCATTAATCCGACAGTGATTTTGGAATCTTTGATAGGAAGCATATTGCTGAAATCAAGGTAAGCATATTTGATCTTCAGACCTGCGCCGTCCAGACCGTCTTCATCGCTGAAGAAATCTACATTAAAACGACCTTTAATGTTGTTTCCAAATTTTGGTTCAAGACGAAGATAACCTCTTTTGAGAGCCATCTCATTCTTTGTTACTTCACCATCGATCGTCTGGTACGTCCAGCGATTCCACAGTTCCATTTTCAGTTTTGTTTCTGCATTCAATATACCAAATGCAACAATTGTTAAAATTACAATTAGTAATACTTTTTTCACATTCTCCTCCTTTGGTTTTTTAGCCACTAAGAACACGAAGTAACGCAAAGAGTATTTTTTTTTTGCTTCTTTGTGAACTTCACAGCTAATTTTTTCCGTTCGTTCATATTATACGGAGGAAAAGTTAATAAAAAATAAACGAATTGTTAAGATCGTGTAAAGAGGATTGCAACTGCTTTTAGAAGTGAGAGTTATAGGGGAATAAAAAAGATTTTCAGAATTTACTTTTGCTGCGGATTAACCTTGAAAAGGCTTCTTTCAATATTTCTTACGGTTTAGCACTTTCAAGGTTT
>JAIORR010000242.1 GCA_021108055.1 Candidatus Cloacimonadota bacterium | reverse complement strand
TTTCCTTCTCTTTTTACTTTGGATATTTTTGTTTCATATCCGTTATTTATCAATTTTTTGCTTAGATGTTCAATTTTGGAATAATCGCCGGTGGCAAAAAGTTGTATCGCAAAAAATTCTTCGTAAACAGGTATAAAATCACTTTGAGATGAATCTACATGCGCACTTCTTTCCGATGGTAACTCTTTCTCTACATCTTCCGTCATCTTGTGGGTGATCGTCCCAATTATAAAACCGACTATTATTATCAGTGCGACAATTGCAATTATTATAATAACAAGTCCGGGAATATTTCTCATATATAAACCTATTTTGAAAAAAACAATCTTTATGATAATTTCTTTTTTCTAAGCGTAACAACTTATCACAAAATCATTTCTATAATATTTTTTTCTGATGTGAAAAAAAACTTTTTAACTTTTTTTGGCAATGAAAATTTTTTGAGAATGGATCGATGTATGAATATGAAACATTAGAAAATGAAGTTTTATTTATTTCCAGCAGGAAATAATCAGAATACAGAGATTATCAAAATGCTCGATCCAATTCAGATTTTATTGTCGAAACAAATTCCTGTATAGCGTCGTTCCAAATACAATAACCTGGTAATGAAAATTGCCAGCAATAATGCATAATGACACATAACAGAAGGCAATGCCCCCCTGACGGGAGGAACAGCGATCACCGTTATCAGAGATGGGACAATGAAAGTTAGTGACCCCATAAGCATCTGCCCCAGAAGAAGACGCTGATTTTGATCTTTGCAGATCATCACGCCATGTGCAGATAGAAACAACATACCCATCATTCCCAGATGATAAAATCCGGCATAAATAATATACTGCGGCATCGGGTTGGAATAGCGGGCAAATATTATCGAACATACCGATCCCGTTACAAAACTTTTATCTATAAACAGCCAGATGCTGATTAATAAGGCAAACACGAACATCAAACCGGTAAACCAATATACAGCTTTTTTCTTTGTTGGAAAAAGCAGAGCAATTAGCAGGATACCTGCAGGAGGAAGCCAGGCTATCACAATAAAAGCCAGTCGCGAAAAAAATATGCTGCTTTGTAATTCGGTGCAGATCACCACTTCCAGTATCTGATAAGCTGCAAGCAGAAAAAGAATTGCGCTGCTTGTATAAATGATCTTTTTTCTTCCTGCTCCCATCAAAGCCCAAACAGCAGCCGAAATCTCAAATAATGCTGTAATTATTGATAATATTGGTGAGTAATTCATATTAAAATCCTCATTTTTATATTCTTAAAATATTGGTAGAATTTCTTTATTATCAAGGAATGTGTCAAATAAAAAAACAGGCAATAAATTAAAATAGAACTCTCTACTGTGTGCTAAGATGCGTAGTGGCAGATCATTGATCTGCCTGTATTTTAAA
>JAIORR010000226.1 GCA_021108055.1 Candidatus Cloacimonadota bacterium | reverse complement strand
TGAATATAAATGAGATCTTATTTTCGGGAAATAATTATTTTCCCGATCAGAAAATATATGATTCCATTTTTAAAAGAAAAACTTCTTTGAATGAATTTCCGGAAGTTATGCAGAATATCCTCGAACTTTATACTTCGAACGGATTTCTCTTTGCCGAAGTAAGTCTGGATAGTCTTGTAAGAAAAAAAAAATCTGTAGATGCTTATCTGAAAATCTCCGAAGGAAAATTCTGTGAATTCGATGAATTTAAATTCCGGGGAAACAAAACAACAAAAGAAAATACGCTTCTCCGCATCTCGTATCTAAACAATGTGAAACTCGTTACACCACACACACTTGAACGTTCTGCAGAAAACATCAGGGAAAAAACATATATCAAGAATTGCGAGATCATTCCGCTGAATCATCATCAACTGCTTTTTGAGATCGAAGAAGACCGGATGAGCCTGATCTCCGGAATAATCGGGTATGATAATTCGAAATCCAGTGCTGACAAATTGACCGGCTATTTGAATGTGGATTTTCTGAACCTGTATGGAACAGATAGATCGCTTTCATTATTCTGGCAGAGAATTTCATCCGATAGAAATTCAATCGAGTTGAGCTACCACGAATCCGGCTTTTATCGGTATCCAATTTGTGGTGATTTCCTCATTTTCCGTGAAGAAGTGGATTCCACCTACATTAAAACAACATTCGATTCTAACATATATTATTTCGATATGTTAAATAATTACGGCTTATATTATGGAATGGAAGATATCTTTCCCGGCAGCAGACGACCAAAGATAGTAGAAAAATATTCTTTTAAAAAAGCAGGCATTTTTTGGAAAAGAAACAGCCTGGATTATAATATGAATCCTGCTTCCGGTTCTGCCTCGCAGATAAAATATTACAATATTTTTAATAAGGTAGAAAACAAAAATGTTTCAAAACAGGCTGTCGAAACAAGCTGGAGCAATTACAGGAAACTCACTCGAACTCTTGTATTTGCGATAAATTTGAATGCCAATATCATCGAGAACAAAGACCTGACCGAATTTGACAGCTTTGATCTGGGTGGAAATAAAAACTTGAGGGGATTCAACGAAGATCAATTCAGTGGTTTTGTTGTTGGATGGTCAAACCTTGAACTCCGCTATCTTCTATCCAGAAACTCACGTGCATTTATTTTCTGCGATTACGGATATGTAGAAAATCTAAATTATTCTTTTGGTAAATTATTCGGTTTCGGTTTTGGTATGAGAGTGGAAACCAGACTGGGAATACTCGGAATTGATTACGGTTTTAATTATTTTGATAATAAACTCAGAAATCCTCTTGACGGAATTATTCACTTTGGATTAGAAACAAAGTTGTGAGAAAATTGAAAATTGAAAATTGAAAATTGAAAATTGAAAATTGAAAATT
>JAIORR010000027.1 GCA_021108055.1 Candidatus Cloacimonadota bacterium | reverse complement strand
TACAATGAAGTAGAACTTGTATGGGAACAACCAGGAGGAATAACAGGAGAATGGATCCACTGGGATGATGGAATGAACGGTCAATCCATTGGTTTAACAAGTGGTGGAGACTTTATGGTTGCCAGCCGCTGGGATCCGGCAGCTATTGGTCCTTATGATGGAATGGAACTCACAAAGGTAAATTTCTTCCCATGCTGCGACCAATCTTCCTATACAATAAAAGTATGGACAGGAGCAAATGCGGCAAACCTTGTTTATGAACAAGTGTTAACGACCATTGTTGTGGACACATGGAATGAAATTACTCTTGATACACCTGTTGTGATCAATGCAGCCGATGAATTCTGGTTTGGATATGCCATTGTCGGTCAGCCTGCCGGAACACATCCTGCCGGCTGTGATATAGGTCCTGCTGTAGCAGGCTATGGAGATATGATCAGTATGGATGGAGTAACCTGGGATTCGCTTGCCGGTTTAGGTTTGGATTACAACTGGAACCTGCAGGGCTATGTTGTAGGCAGTGATGGAGAAGCTATTGCAATTAATCCAACACCAAGAGTACAAACCTCTACTGTCCGAACACAACGATTATCACAGAATTCACCATTCTCATGCTCACCATTTGTAAAACGTGTGAACGAATTACCAGCAAGAGATTCTCGCTCTCTTTCCGGTTACAAAGTATATCGTGACGGATTAGAAATAGAAGAGATCACAGATCCTCTGATACTTACCTACTTGGATGATGAAGGACTCGATGCAGGAGATTACGAATACTATGTAACAGCAATCTACACAGATCCTGCCGGAGAATCAGAAGCTTCTAATCTTGCACCTATTACAATTACATTACCAGCACCGGTGAATGCTACAGCTGTATGTGAAAATCCACCATCTGTTGTGGTTGAATGGGAATTGCCGCCAATGCCGGTCAGAGGTTTATCACATTACAAAGTATATCGTGATGATGTTGAGATAGCAGATAACGTAAATAATCTATTTTATATAGATACAGAGGCTGAAGCAGGTGAACGTACCTATAATGTAACGGCAGTATATGATGTCGGCTGGGAATCAGAATTCTCTAATGATGCTGTAGTAATTGTTGTTGGAACAGATGGGTTATCTATACCGCTTATCACGGAACTTACCGGCAACTATCCTAATCCGTTCAATCCTGAAACGAATATTTCATTCTCAGTGAAAGAAGCCGGAAAGGTAACACTGGAAATATACAACATCAAAGGAGAGAAGGTAAGGACATTGGTAAAAGGACATCGTGAAGCTGCATATTACAATGTTACCTGGAATGGTAAAGATAATAGTGGTAAGCAAGTAGCAAGTGGAGTTTACTTCTATAAGATGAAAACAGGAAAATATGTTTCTACTAAAAAAATGATACTGATGAAATA
>JAIORR010000277.1 GCA_021108055.1 Candidatus Cloacimonadota bacterium | reverse complement strand
GTTATTTTCATCAGGTATGAAGAAGATGCAAAACCAGTCGTGGAAATAGACGAAAAGCGTACGGTTCTGAATGAAAAAGGATTAACCGTTACACTTAAAGACCATGTTTTGAATCAGGAAGTTGTTATTTCTCCTGATAAATTGATCCTGGCTTCTGCAATGGTTCCCCAGGAAGATGCCGGAGAACTTTCTCAAATGCTTAAGCTTCCGCTTAATGAAGATAATTTCTTTATGGAAGCTCATGTGAAACTTCGTCCTGTAGATTTCTCTGCCGAAGGATTATTCTTAGCCGGTCTTGCTCATTCTCCAAAAGGAATCGAAGAAACAATTTCACAGGCAAAAGCAGCTGCAGAAAGAGCGTGTTCCATTATCTGCTCAGATGAATATATGTCGGAAGCATATATTGCACAGGTTGATCTGGATATGTGTGCAGGCTGCGGAATGTGTGTTGCTGTTTGTCCTTATGGAGCACCGGAGTTGTTCTGGCAAAATGGGAAAGAATATGCTCATATAAATTCCGGACTTTGTAAAGGTTGTGGAAGTTGTGCGGCTGTTTGCCCTTCCGGTGCTATGCAGCAGCTTGGATATAAAGAAGAACAAACCCTGGCGATGTTGAATGAAGCTTTGGAAGGTTGGTAATAAGAATCAAATTATTCTGAATCTCTATCCACATTTCTATTATCCACAAACTATCATCATCCTTTCTCAAACATTAACCATTCACTTCAGTGAATGGCAGAGAAGATAACCACCACTCAGTTCTGAATTTATTCGGGATATCTTCCGACTGAAGTCGATAATTCGTGGTGCGTCTCAGTCTCCATCGAATGACCCAGTGAAATATCCTTCGGATTTCACGGGTTAAAAATTCGATGGTTAATGTTTTTTCTCCAGTTCCTTCACTTTATCTTTCAATTCTTTGATTCTGAATTCTCTGCCAACAAAAAGATCATTAAAATTTACTAAGCAAGATTTATTAATAAATTAGTTTTACAAATAAATTATAAAAAAAGTTTTTCACTAAATCATTATGTTTTATAGGGTTAAATATAACAACTGACAACTAACCTATAAACTTACAAAATAAAGACTTGACATTCGTATTTAGAAATAAGATTTAAACTCTGTTTTTTCTGAATATTTTTGAAAAAAAATAAATGAGGAAATTATGAAATATTACTCAGTTTCGATGAAACAGTGGGTAAGAATTCTCCAAGATAATAATTGTAGAATATCATTTTTTTACTTCCATTCAGTATATAGATTTGATTAGCAAATCATGAAAGAAAATCTGATTTTAGGACTTGGGAATTCAATTTTATGTGATGATGCTATCGGGCTGTTTGTTGTCAGAAGAGCACAGGAATTACTCTCTGATCTGAAAAAATATGTAGATTTCAAAGAAAACCATTCCGG
>JAIORR010000295.1 GCA_021108055.1 Candidatus Cloacimonadota bacterium | reverse complement strand
AGTTAGCAAAGATGCACATAAGTTTTCTTTGTTCCAGTTTTGAATATCTTTTACTGTACAACTATCTATTGCTTCTTTTATCCACCCAGGTGTTAGTTTTGCAGTAAATGCAGGAATTATCAAAACCAGATCTGTTATTCCACACATTGGGTTTTTGCTCAGTTCGTTTTTATATTTGCCAAATGTTGATTCAATCACATCAGAACAACAAAGTAGCTTTTCTTTATATTTTGTAATATGTACAGTATTTTCATTCAGATATTTAATCATCTGTTTTTTGAATTTCAACAATCTTCCTTCTTTAAAGTCTTTTAATAATTCAATGCACTTTCTTTTTGATTTTTTAGACAAACCTTCGTTTTTTAACACTATTGATATTTCTTGAATTTTAGATGTTAACAAGTCCATTTCTTCAACAAAACACTCTATTTCTTTTATCCATTCCAATTGTTTTTTTTCTTCGTTTGACAATTTGTCTGAATTATATGCACCCAAAGCTTTTATTGCCCATTTGCTCAAAATGTCAATGTTTAAAAACCTAGATTTGGATCTTTGATTTGGGGGTATCAAATGTGCGCTTTTGCTGCAGCACAGTTTAAAACGCATCTGACCTGCATTATGTGTAAAACCTTTGAAAACTGCATCGTTTCTGTAAATTCCATCAAGAAAAATTGCAATTGCATGTGTAATGTCATACACCCAGTTGATTCCTGCATTTTTCAGACCCAATTTCAGGGAACTGCCTCCATCTGTTACTGCATAAATCACACAGCCAAGTTTCTCTTTTATAATTTTAAGTTCTTGCCCAATGTCATGTCCAGTCCATTTCTCACTTGATTTAACAAGAAGAGGCTCCATGTCTTGTAATTTTAATGGACGGGCAAAATCAATGTTGCTTCGTCTTATCCCCAATATTACAAGAACTTTTTCTTGACCAATACCAATGCTTTCATCTAAGATCAATATCCAGTCATCAGCTTTTTCTTTAGGGGATGTAAGTTTTGCATATCCTATTTTCTTGACCCAAAGTTTTGTTGTCGAAAAAGAAGGGGAAGATAATTCCAGACTCAAGTACAAACTAAATGCTGAAAAAATCTTGTTCAAACTCCTGAAGCTACAAGATGTAGTAATTTTAGAAGTTAATGCAATCAGTATTATTGTAATACCATAGTGAGATTTCCTGGGTTTCGATTTGTCTAAAGATTTACTATTTGTTGAACGTTTTTTTTTACTGTTTCGATTTTCTTTTTCACCTCTACCAATGATGACTTTGTTTCTGTGTATTTGTTCTTCCATAAGTCCCTGCTAATAGTTAGTTCTTTAATTTTCTTCTTTAAGAATTTATTCTCTAACCTACGGTCTTTTGCACGTGTTTCCCAATTGATATTTGACATATATATTCGTTCTTTATTATTACGTTGCAAAT
>JAIORR010000313.1 GCA_021108055.1 Candidatus Cloacimonadota bacterium | reverse complement strand
AGTTTACCGGCACTTTGCACATTTTCGTCTGCCGCAGCCATAAGTTCTTTTACATAACCAGCATCGAGTTTATCGTTAATCTCATTTTTATGCGATAGATATTTTTTCCAATTTTGAGGAAGATTTTCAAAGATCGATGTTTCTTCTTTTTTAATAGTCTGCGCAAATAATTCAATATTCAGAATTTCTTCTTTTGAGAGAAGGACTGCTCTTTCGATCTCATTTTCCAGTTCTCTGATATTTCCCTGCCATTCGCAGGAAAGCAGGTAATTGAGTGCATTTATCGAAATACTTTTGATCTTTTTTTCAAACTTTTTATTGTATTTTCGAATGAAATGATTCACGAGAAGCGGGATGTCGTGTTTATGCTTTTTTAAGGCAGGCATCTTCACTTTTATCACTTTAAGTCTGTAAAACAGATCCTGTCGAAAATCACCGTTTTTTATCATCTCATCCAGATTTTTATTTGTAGCGGAAATAATCCTCATCGATACCGGAATAACTTTTGTACTTCCCAGCGGAGTAACAGTTCTTTCCTGGAAAACCCGCAGCATTTTTGCCTGAAGTGAAAGCGGCATATCACCGATCTCATCCAGGAAAAGCGTACCGTTATTTGCCAGTTCGATCTTCCCTCTTTTGTCTCTGACCGCTCCTGTGAAAGCTCCTTTTGCATAACCGAAAAGTTCGCTTTCCAGAAGATGATCCGGAATAGCAGAACAGTTTATGGCAACGAACGGAGAATCTTTTTTATACTTTTTATGAATTTCTTTTGCCACCAGTTCTTTTCCGCAACCGGTCGGACCGGTTATCAGAACGTTTACATTATGCTCCGAAACCATATTTAGAAGTGTGAAAATCTCTTTCATCTCTTTGCTGCTGCCTATAATTTCCGAAAAATCTTCCTGCTCATCGTTTGTGATTAATTCAGGTGCAGCCTTCAACTGTTTAGATTCAATTTCTGCAATGTCTGTGGATTTGTGCTTACTTAAAATACTTACCTTGAGATCATAATATTTCTCTTGAAATTCATAAGCTTTTTTGTAATTTTCTGTTTCAAAATATACATCTTTAGCTTGCATATAAATTTCTTGCAGCATTTTTTCGATTTTTTGTTTTTCTGCAAATTCTAAAGCTTTATTCAGATATTCATTTGCTTTCTCAAATTCTTTTAATTTTGCATAAACCAAAGCAATACTGATTTGGAAATAAGGTGTGAAATATTCATCCTTGAAATCTTTTGCTGCTTCATAAGCCTTCAGATGGTATTCAAGGGCAAGATCGTAATTTTTTTGTTTTGCATATATTATCCCTATATTGATCAATGAATAGGAATTTGTAATACACTTTTTAAATTTTGTTAGTGATTTATTAAAGTATTCCAGAGCAAATTCAAAATTATCAAAACTCATATAGGTTACGCCTATATCATTATAAATTAC
>JAIORR010000373.1 GCA_021108055.1 Candidatus Cloacimonadota bacterium | reverse complement strand
TTGTTCTTCTTTGTCATTTATATAATGTCCGGAAGCCGAAACCGATAGTAATCCGTAGATGTTATCGTCATGCTTAATGCAAATTGTGCAGCCAAACCGTCCAGAATAGTTTGCGGAAAGTGGACAATCTACGCATTCTTTCTTGGGATCTTTTATTATGACCAGATCATTCTTTTCTATAGTATCATTTCCACAAATTGTCAACTTCCCTTCTTCCAGCATCTTTTTCATAGGAATAAAGTTTTTACCCAATCCGGCTTCGGCAGAATTTATATATTTTCTCTGTTTGCCGAGAAGTACGAGCCAGGCATTATTATATCCACGGTCTGCTATAAGGATTTCACATACTTTTTTAATGAGTACCTCACTGTTTTTTTCTTTTACAATTAGCTGGTTTACATTTCGTATAGCACGCAGCACAAGGTTAAGATGCTTTATCTGGGTTTCCGCTTGTTTGCGTTTCGTAATATTTATAATAAGACTGATAATGATCAACATTTGCAGAGCTACAAAAGCAATCACACTCCAAATCAAAATCTTGTTTTCTTCGTAGAATGAGAAAGGCTTGTTGATGATAATACTTCCTTCCGGTAGATTGGAAGTATTAATTCCAAATCGTTGCATTTGTTCATAATTGAACATATATTGGGTTTGCGGTTCCGTCAACACAGGAATATCCTGAACCTTTTCTTCCTTCAAAATGCGTTGAGCCAATTCTGCTGTGATCTGACCATGATAAAAGCCGCCAAACAGTTTTCCTCCCACAATGCCGTAGGGTAAAACCTGGACAGAATTCCCATACATTGGTTGTGCGCTTGCTTTTGATAAACGAGAAATAGTTTCATCGAAAGAATAATAAATTCCATCCTTATCGCGATGGAATGTCCCAAAATATAGAATTGTATCATCAGATAATTTGCTTACCTTGTTCTCAATCTGTGCCATAGATAAGCTACTGTCAAAATGAATCATCTGAATATCTTCATAGTATTTAAATAGCTTTTGTGCCATATTCCAGAAATATAATCCTGTGGGTGTATCATCAACAATAAATACTATCTTTCCGGTTTTGGGATGCAGGACTAAAGCCAGATCAATTGTCTCTCTTATCGACTGAACCTCAAGAATCCCTGTAAATACATTATGATCTATAAGATTGGGTGCATCAAAATTATTTACTCCACAGAATACTATTGGTGTATCCGGAAATAAATCATCATGATATTCACGAAGAAAATCAAAGGCATTATCATCAGAAGATATGATCAAATCAAATTTCCGATTGCAATACTTATAATTATACAGATCATATAATTTCTCTTTGTATTGAGTTCCAAATTCTATAGCTTTAGAATCCATATATTCTATTATCAAATCAATACTATTTTTTTCCGGTTCAAGAACAGATTCGATTCCTTTTACAATATTATCAGTCTGAACAAAACCTTTATG
>JAIORR010000116.1 GCA_021108055.1 Candidatus Cloacimonadota bacterium | reverse complement strand
CCTGATGAATCACCCGATGAAGGGTGGTAACTTCAAATTTGATATGTCATTTATGTCTGATATGATGGATAACATTCCGGAAGAATATTTTGATAAGAAAAAGATCATCAAAAAAATTGAGAAAGCGAAAAAGAAGATAAGAAATATCAATATGCCGGATATGAAAAACATCATGACCGAAGTAATGGAAGATGTACAGGATAACATCAAGAATGTATATGCCACCGTTTCCAGTGAGGATTTCCAGGAAAAAGTTGAAGAAAAAATAAACGATGGAATTTCCAGAGTAATGGAAAAAGTTCAGGAAAAATCTAAAGAACAATCGCTTTCCGAACAGGAACGTGATGAAGTAGATGAACGCAGCCGCCTGAAGATATTACAGATGCTGGCTGATGGTAAAATAACAACCGATGAAGCAGACAGATTGATCGAAGCAATGGAGAAACGATAATTAGCAACGAACCGAAATCTTGAAAAGGTTACCCATAGAGGAATTCTTTTAGGTAAATCTTTTTCAATAGTTAAAATAAGATAACCGTTGAAAAAGTTCAGCAAGAAGAAAAATCTTATAAACTTTTTCAAGGTAGAATAAGGAAAAATTATGGATGAAAAAAGAAAAATACTCGATATGGTGGCAGAAGGCAAGATAACTGCCGAAGAAGCAGCCAAACTTTTAGCAGCGATGAATCCCAAACCTGTACCGACTGCCAAAGGAAAGCGGCTTGTTTTCCAGATCATTCAGGAAGGCTCGGAAAAACCCAAAGTGAATATTGCATTTCCTCTGAAACTGGCTAAGTTCGGTATGAACTTTATTCCAAAAAATGGAAAAATAAATGCTGATCTCGGTGATACTGATTTCGATATTTCTTCTATTAATTGGCAGGAAATAATCGAGATGGCTTCTTCCGGTGAAACAGGTGAGCTTTTTTATATGGAAGTGGATGAAGAAAATGGGACTCCGATAACGATCAGGATTTTCGTGGAATAGTTTACCACAAAAGCACAAATAAAAGAAACCTTGCGAACCGTGTCCGGCTTTTGACTGATGGTTTCTTTCAGAGGAATTCTTACGTAGGATCCTTCGCAATGGTTGAATCGGTCTTACGACCAGAAAAGTTGGTTGAATTGGAAGCAGACGGGACGTAATGTCCCGTTTTTTGTCTCTCCTTTGAAATGTGAATTCAAGAGAGTTAATAAATATCTTGTCAGACATTACCTTTTAAAATACCTTTTCCTTTAGATGAAAGAAGATAAAGATAGAAAACAAATCGCAATTAGATTTACCATTATCGGTCTTATTCTAAGCATTATCGGGCAAGCTTTTATCGGTAAGAACGCTTTTTTATCCATCCTTTTAACTTCGATCGGAGTGATCATTGCTGCAATTGGTGTTATAATCGCATTTGGATTGGATAGGTTCTTTAAGTAATTTAGGAATATAAGTTCTGCATAAT
>JAIORR010000344.1 GCA_021108055.1 Candidatus Cloacimonadota bacterium | reverse complement strand
TACAAATTGAAAGCAGGAGATTTCGAGCAGACCAAGAAAATGATCCTTTTGAAATAGTAACATAAAGCTCCTGCTTCGTGAAAATTTCAAAGCAGGAGCTTGAAACTACAGAACCTTCATAAATATCTTGATGTTTTTTCAATAATAAATATTACTCGATTCCCTCATATTCCCAAAACTCAGAAAAATTCATATTTGTATTCACACGGAATTTCATCAATAAGAAACTAACAAGCATTTCGACATTAACTTCAGATTCAGTACATCCGTTATCAATACTGGCATAATAAATTATCATATTCATTTTTTTTACTTTTTTGGGAAGCGGATCGGTAACAAATTCTCGCATCACGGGAATACCTGTTGATTCTTCTATCCAAAGTTTACCGGTTACAGTCACATTTACCTTTTTTTTCTTTTCTGTTCTTGTTTTCTCTCCGGTATATTGGAATACTACGCAATCTTTACCGTTTATTTTCTTCTCTTCGGAGGTCTTTTCATAAGATATGATATTATCAAAAAAACTGTCTTCGGAAGGTTTGAAATCTTGTTGCAGTATAGCTTCCACTTCCTTATCTTCCTCAGTTAAATCCGTTCCGTCACGATTTCCTTTGATAAAAGAAACGGAAATACCTTCATTTTCCTGTTGAGTTTTAGTAATGATTTCAGTTCGACTTTTTTCTTCTTTTTTCTTGTTCAACATTATGGTTGTATTTACGATCTTACCGGGAACCAGATTCAAACCGCTTTCCACAAAGTTCCGGGCTTTATCCCAAAGATCATTTTCCGCTGCTGTCAGACTTCCGATCATCATTATGATAATCAGTGTTAATACTGTTTTTTTCATTTTATTCTCCTGTTTTTATTAAACATCGGAATGTCCGGAAGGTCTTCCGATTGTTTTGCTTCTAAACTTGTTTGATCTCTCAACATTCCGAAGATATGAAGCACATTCGGAAGTTAAAAATTTATCAATCGAACTGATTGAATTACATTCGGTGTTCTCTGTGTTTTTCAGTGTTAAATAATTCTTGTAAATCCTGTTTTACCTCTCAACATTCCGAAGAGCTAACGCACATTCGGAAGTTAATTACTCGACAAATTCATCATTAACATTGTTATACGGATTTCTATCTATCAGCTTATTATAAGGATCGATTCCGCCGCGAACCGGTTTATCTTTCACGATTATCGTAAAAGTCATCTCTTTTTCCGTGATCTTATGTTTTTGGAAATAAGTCGGTTTTTCGGTCTTTTTTCCGTTGATAAATTTTTCGGTAAAAATCCCGATATCGATCCAATCATTTATCGGAACTTCCGTCTCATTTCCCAAACTGTCTGCATAAACTTTTGTTGATTCCACTTTCAATGTAACAAGATATTCTCCGCTTTCGGTCTCTTCAAATTCAAACGATTTTGCAATATTCTCGAACAGCGTGATCTTCTCAAACATATCCGT
>JAIORR010000025.1 GCA_021108055.1 Candidatus Cloacimonadota bacterium | reverse complement strand
GAAGCTGATACTCTAACATCATAAATCCCAAGTTCAGGCGGTGTAAAAGTTCCTTCCCAATTAGTTTCGCTGCCTGTCATTTCCACAAAAAGAACAGAATCATTAGGGCATACTATTCTAAGAAGTGGAGTTGCATTCATTTTCTTATAATACACAGACTTGTCTTCATTACAGCCATAATTACCCTGTTCATAGATCGAGTGGGCATTCTGATAATTATCTATCATGCATTTGGGATAGCGGATATTCTGATTAGCCAGATATGAATGTTCCTGAACTATAGATAATTCATCATCTGTCATGGAAAGTCCATTGCCATCCAGATTGCCATTAATTTTTGTATAATAAGCGGATGTTACCTGCTGGCTGCTTTTTGCCCAGACTATGTGAAGATTATTTTCTTCATCGATGTCCATTTGGGCTGACCAGACCTGGTTATTTGCCTGTGTTAAGAAACTTTGGTTGATACACATATTTCCTTCGGGAGTGAGTTTCATATAGGAAAGGAGATTGGCGGAGCCCGTCCATTGCTGCCATATTATGTGAACATTATCATTACCATCACAGATTATCTGCGGTTTATTCATTTGCTGGGAAGGATTATAGCATAGAGAAACAGGAGTTGACCAGCTATCACCACCGTCGTCAGAATAAGCATAAGTAATGTTATGCATATCTGCAGACCAGACAAGATAGATCCTATGATTAGTATCGACTGCTATTCGTATCTCATTAGTCCAGGCATTGGCGCCCGTAATAATAGTTTGATTATTTACAAGTATTGTCCCATCGGCATCGATCTTGGTGAAGATTACATCATCGCCACCGGCATTTGAAGCAATATAGGTGATATTATCACTATCGACAACACCTTCCGGATCGAGGGTAGGTTGACCGAGATAAACATTTTCATCAGGATCATTTACAAGAAGAGGATTGCTACCGGGTCCGTTCCAATTAAGATGTTCCTCAAAAAGATTTCCATTATTGTAAAGCTCGTACATATCGAAATTTGAGTTCGGAGTTGAATATTCATACAACTTAATTCCTGCATAAATATTATTCTGCATGTCTTTTGCCAGACGGGTATTTAACCACCAGTAATCGAAATTGATTGCTGACCAAATGAGTTTTTCATCTACCCAGCCGGTAAAGATATCTTCGTCAGAAATAACCTGGATCGTAACATCTCCATCTTCTATGTGAGTAATTGTGAAAGACGGTGGGATAGAATCACGGGAAACAGTTGACCTCACTAATTCATCTTCAATTAAAACAGGTTGATCTTTATATCCGATCTTATCTCCACTTGCAGGATCGATTTGATTGGAAAAACAAAATACCGACAATAACACTAATAAAACAACAAAATAGATTTTCATACTAAACATAACATCCTCTCCTTTTTTTTAATAGTCATTATTTTATTCTACATAAACCATATATGAAATTTGATAAAAGTTATTTTTTGTAAAGTTTTTTATTTTTATCAATTT
>JAIORR010000040.1 GCA_021108055.1 Candidatus Cloacimonadota bacterium | reverse complement strand
AGGGGTACGGCTTTAGCCGTGGGGTGTGTTACCTTCACAAAGGTTAGGAGGAAAAAGAAAAATGTTAAGTAAAACGAAATCCCGAATTCTTTCGGGGGAAAAAATACTTTTGGCTTTTTTTGTTTTTTGTAACGCTATTCTTTTAGCAAACGTGACCCTGAACGAATATGGTCACATCGAGAAATCCGGATCGCAATCCTCTGCAAAATATTACATCGAAGATGGAGAATACTTCATCGACATTAACGGGAATACTCTGATCGGGAATTCTCTTTTTGAAATTGAGAATGGCTATCTGACGCTGATCACGATCGAAGAAAACGTTCCAACCTGGCTGAGAATTTGTGATGAAAACGGAAATCTGAAATTAAAAAAAACTTTCCTTAAAGTGATAAATCTTATAATTTCCGAAAATAAGCAATATTCTGCTTTCTTTAATGGAAAACATTTACAGGTTCTTGATAATTCTACTTTTCATATAGAACAATTTGAACGTTCAATAATCTTTGATATTGATAATTTCGGAAATCCGATATTTATTGATGAGAACAATACGATCCGTTATCAGGAACAGACATTTTCGGTTAATGAAAATGTTTGCAGCGTTCTCTTCCAAAATAATATTCCATTAATATTCACAGAAGGTTCTGTTTATAAGATCGATGATAAATTGGAAAAAATTCATTCGTTTAACGGAAATTTCTTTACTGCTGAAATCATTGATAACTTGCTTTATTTTGTTGAGAAGTTCAGAAAAAATGAAGATATTATCTTCAAGCTTTATAGAACAAATAATTTTATAAATATTGAAAAACTGGATGAGAAAGTTCTGTATCGGTATTTAAATAGAACTCACGAACCGATACTTTCTCCACTGAATTACGGTGCACCGAATTATCCTTTCCCTGTTGGGAATAGTTACGGCGAAATTCAGCAATATGGAACTTCACCCTATCTTCATCCCGGAGTCGATTTTCTGGGAGATGATTTTCAGGAAGTTTATGCTGTGCACGATGGTTTTGTGAAAGCAGTTCTTACAACCGGTGGTGATCCGTATTGGCGGGTTGCAATTGCTAACGAAGATGTTTCCACGGAAACAGAAGGTTACCTTTATGCTCACCTGAATCAGAATTCCATAACAGTGAATGTGGGAGATCAGGTGTATGCCGGAGATCTGCTGGGAACTCTTTATCCCTGGAGCTGGTATGATTTTACTCATATCCATTTTGCCAGACTGCAGGATGAAGGAACTCAATGGATTGGGAATTGGTGGACGATCGATAACCCGCACATCGATGTAACAAATATCCAGGATACTATCCCTCCAACTTTTGAAAATGCGACTGGTAACGATCTTTTTGCTTTTCGCACAGATGGTGGAACTTACCTCGATTCGAATGATCTTTCCGGTGAATTTGATATTATCGCCAAGTGCCACGATATTGAAAATTCAGATTGGCGAATAGATGTATGGGATATCAGTTTCTCGCTTCATC
>JAIORR010000190.1 GCA_021108055.1 Candidatus Cloacimonadota bacterium | reverse complement strand
TTTCAGTCAAATAAAAACTACTAATTTATTTTATTTCACTTTTTTTTATTTACAGAATTTCCCGTTAACTTCGTTTTGTTTACGAAATTTTCTAATAAAATATAAGGAGTGACTATGGAATTTCGAAACGAACTGGGAAAAATCTACGAGCAATATCCAGAGTTCAAATTTAATTTTCACTATCAGGACTGGGAAACAGATTTCCTGCGGTTTTATCAGAGCCAGACTAATTATAACATCTCCAAAACGTCTATTTCACTTTCCACAACAATGTACAAAGGAAAGAAATCGTACTCTTTCTCTCTGAAGAATCCCACAAAGGCAATGCTTCTGGAGAAGATCGAAGAAGTAAAGATGATCATCGACAAATTACCGGAAGACCCGGATTTCATCGACCTGGAAGATGACCTGACCAAAAGTACCGAAAAGGAAAAGATCAATAATATCGAAAAAGTATCCCTGAATAAGAAGATAGACATCCTGGAAAAGCTCGCAAAAGCAGTCGAACCTTTCGATTTTAAAATTTACGGAACTTTTATCTGCAACTATAAAACGTTGTATATCATCAACAGCAACGGCGTGAACAAACGAGAGATCAATTCCCCGATTTTCCTGGAAGTTAAAGCAGTATCACAGAAAAATGAAGTTACGGTATTGGAAACTTACGGTGGTGAAAATTTCGATTCCTTTGATGTGGAAAGATTTACGAAAGATCTGGTTATTAAAGTTGAAGCTGCCACAAGTGAGATCGTTGACGTTGAACCTGATGAATACGAAGTTGTGCTTGCTCCCCGCTGTATTGGTGAATATTTTGGGTATCTGGAAAGCAGTATGACGGCTCAAAGTCTGGACTCTAAAATGAGTTTCTTTGAAGGTAAAGTTGGCAAAAAGGTCTTTCCGGAAAATGTAACCATTACCGATGATCCCGAGCATCCCGATCTGATCAATTTCGATTACAACCATGATGGTCATATTTACAAGAAAATTCCGATAATTGAAAAAGGTATTTTCAAAAACTTTTTGGTCGATAACTATTACGGACGAAAACTGAAAATGAAAAAGAACGGAGCTGAAGGTTCTGGTTTAGTAATGGAAACGGGTAATAAAACCCTGGAAGAATTAATTGGCTCGATTAAAAGAGGATTATATATTTCCAGTTTGCATTATATGAATTTCATCAATCGCAAGGAAACATCCATTACCGGCCTAACGCGTGACGGAACATTCCTGATAGAAGACGGCAAGATCACGAAAGTTGTAAATAATCTTCGCTTCACCGAAAAAATATCCGATATTGTTTGTGGTATCACCGATATCGAAAATCGTTCTTATACAATTCCATCTTCAAGTAATTATGGTGAGTTCGGTATTTATAGTGCTCGTATGCCGCACGTGAAAATTAAAGGTTTTAAAATAAGCTCTTCCACGAGAACGGTGTAATAGCTCACAGATGAACACGGATGGGAAACTAAAATTGATAAGTAATAAACTGGGAAATGAACGTAAA
>JAIORR010000350.1 GCA_021108055.1 Candidatus Cloacimonadota bacterium | reverse complement strand
TAATTGCTTTCTGTGTATGTAATCTATTTTCTGCTATATCTGTGATAATAGAATTAGGACCGCTTGCTACTTCATCCGTAACTTCTTTACCTCTATCAACCGGCATAGGATGAATATATAAAGCATTATTGGTGCGATCCATTCTTTCCTGATTGCATATCCAATCTGTCATTTTGCTTGCTCTGGCAATCTCGGCTTCTTTTCCAATTTCATAAAAATCGGGTCCGAACCAGTTGCGTGAATAGACGAATTCCACGTCATCTGTATAACCGGCATTCGGATCATTTATTATTTCAAATTTTGTTCCATTTGCTTTGCAGTTTACCTTCACTTTTGCAATCTCTTCTTCAGGAAGATCATAGCCTTTTGGAAAAGCAAGTTTCACATTCATACCGAGTCGTGAAGTAATGAGCAGATTTTCGTGAACAGAGCAGTAAGAACGTGCTAAAGAACCATGAGCCCATGTCATCAAAATAGTTTTGCCTTTCAGATCACCTTTATGTTCCTGCATTCCCATCACATCGGAAAGTCCCTGACAAGGATGATATTTATCATCTGCCATATTAATAATGGGAACATCCATCCACTTTGCATATTCACGCAGAAGAGCATTGCCGTCACCATAATTTTCCACGGAAGTTTCCAGAATTCTGATTCCCATTCCGCAGGCATATCTCGCCAGAACTTGTGCAGCATCTTCAATTGTTTCTCCTGCCTGCACTTCCACGCCGCCACTGGTTTTTTTCAGACGCATAGTTTTTGGCTCCAGGAATTGTGCATGACCACCGAGTTCCGTAGCTGCCGATTCAAAAGAAATCCTGGTGCGCAGTGACGGATTAAAGAAAAACATCAGGAAAGTCTGGTCTTTTATAAGTTGATTGTATTTATCTCCATAACGATCTGCTTTCATATCTTTGGCGAGTTTAAGCAGAGCATTTATTTCCTGCACCGAAAGTTCCTGAGTGCAGATGACGTCTTTACCTTTCATATCTATTTGCATTTTTTTCTCCTTATTTTGAACTTGTGAAGTCTTTGAGACTTAACAAGTTTAGAATTGCTGTAAAACTTCACATCCGGCAGCTGCCGGATTGTTAAGTTAATTCTAACCATTGAAAAGGTTAATTGGAAGAATTCTTTCGGCAGAAACCATTTTCAAGGTTTCTACAACCTTCCGCCCATCAGCAATGTCATGATCGCTTTTTGAGCATGAAGACGATTTTCTGCTTCATCATAAACCACACTTTGCGGACCATCGATAACAGCATCGGTAACTTCCATATCTCTATCGGCAGGAAGGCAATGCATATAAATTCCGTTCTTATCGATAAGTTTCATTTTCTTCTCATCGCATATCCAGTGTTTATTTCTTTCAAAAAGGTCTTTCATGCCATCCAGATTTTCTTCTTTGACCTTTTTGCCGTCTTCACCCATTTCTGCAAAGTAAGGAAGTGCGCCCCACGATTTCGGATAAACCACGTGAGCACCTTCAAATGCAGCTTCCATATCATCGGTTT
>JAIORR010000107.1 GCA_021108055.1 Candidatus Cloacimonadota bacterium | reverse complement strand
TTAAGTCTATCCTCAAAAATTTCTAAATACCTATCTTTAGCATCTTTACTTAATAAAGAACTTTTTATCATATATTTTACATTTTCATTTTTCTGTAAAAAGGATTGAATGATCCTTTCAGTTCTATTATGTTTTATTTCATAAAATTCTGCTAATTTCATAAAATCGGTTTTTTTGTAAAATCCGTTTTCTTTAAAACTCTCAGTTTCGTAATCTATAAAAAGATCCAAAGCCATTCTACTTTCATTTGGAAAGTGAACTGTGGTATTTATCAGGTCATAAGCCGGGGAAAGAACAAAATCTCCGGAAACACTTTCGATAAGTGAAAAATTCTTAAGATGTGCATCACCATTGCCAAGAAGATAATTAAATAATATCAATGTAAACAGTTTTTCCAATTCAACTTTATAAGCAGCACAAAATCGTTTAACTATACCTCCGGCTTCCTGATAGCTTCCATCATACCTGAAATTAATTCCAGCCATTTCCGGTGTCTTGCCGGAAAGCTGACAGAAATCTTCCTGACGTAGTTTGGAACCATTTTTCCGATCGAACCGTTTTGTAATGTAAGCCTGTTCTCCATCAGAAAAATTAATCAAAGCATTTTCCGCTGTTTGAATATTAAATAATTGTTTTGCAATCTGCATCGTCAGGTGCTCATTGGCAGGAATATCATTCTGAAATATAGGAACAGAAATTCCGGGGATAGGCTTTAAGATGTATTCACCGTCTTTATCCGTTGGAATTAATTTTATCCCATCAAGTTTTAGAGATATTTTATCCTGTACTCCTGAAATCGAAAACCGATCTAACAGTTCATACTGAACGTGAGAGAATTCTTTTTTGCTTAT
Source organism: Candidatus Cloacimonadota bacterium (assembly GCA_021108055.1). GTDB lineage: Bacteria > Cloacimonadota > Cloacimonadia > Cloacimonadales > TCS61 > JACNIV01. The sequence continues at coordinate 680 of JAIORR010000107.1, read as the reverse complement.
ATCTAAAATTGGATTTTTACCATAAAATAATTTCTTCAGGCAGGAACTGCAGTAATTATCTTTTTCAACTTTTTTCAAACAGCTCAGACATACTTTCATTTTTCTTCCTTAATCGTAATACATCCTATTGTATCTTGCCCAGCCGTTTTTAATAACCTTGTAAAATAATCGTTTTCATCTATTTTCAATTTTCTGCATTGTATTTGCTTCGTTACACCCTCTGTTAAAAGCCCATAGAAAAAAGGAAATAAGAACTTCGAACGGAATTGTCGCTTACTTTTAGGTAAAGAAAGACTTATAGATTTTGTGTTTTTGTCGTTGATATATTGCTTATCGTACTTAAAGATATATTCTCTTTCTGTTTTCTTCAGAATTCCTGCAAATCTTTTATTATAATAAACGCATCCTTTCATTTTTCCACACCTTTTACATGAATCTTTAATTCCATACCGAGAATATCACAAATCTTATTTATAACTTGAAGTGTAGGATTCCCTTTGCCTGATTCAATATCACTGATAGTGTGAAGTGCAACTCCGGATATTTCAGATAGATCAACCTGATTTATACCTAATTCATTACGTCTGCTTTTTAATAATTGACCTAATTTCTTTTTATTCATTCTTACCTCAATTTTCACTTTAATGAAAATCAAGTGTATTTTTATGATTCAGGATAAA
>JAIORR010000104.1 GCA_021108055.1 Candidatus Cloacimonadota bacterium | reverse complement strand
TAGTCCTACCTGAAAAATCAGTTAAGTTATTGATAAATATATTGACTACAAACGTCAGATAATATACGATACTCCCATAAAGTGAGTAAAAAATAGCTAAACACTGGGAGTTATAGATGCTAAAAAATAGAATAAACGAACCAAACTTATTTCAAATGTACCTTCCCAATATTTTAAATCTGTCGCATCCTTTATGCAAATTAGCAGACAGCATAGATTGGGATGATTTACATGAGTCATTTAAAGTTTTGTACTGCGAGGATTTTGGTCGTCCAGCCAAATCAGTTCGTCTAATGGTTGGTCTTCATTATTTGAAACATCTCAAAGATGTTAGTGATGAAGAGATGGTAAGCGGTTGGGTAGAAAATCCCTACTGGCAGTATTTCTGTGGAGAAGAGTATTTCCAAACAAATTTTCCTATTCATCCTACGAGTATGACAAAATGGCGGAACCGATTGCAGGATGAACATTTGGAGAAGTTGCTGGGAGCAACCGTCAAGAGCGGTTTGAGAACAAAAACGATTAAGCCGAGCAGTATCAACAAAGTCAATGTTGATACCACCGTTCAGGAAAAGAATATCGCTTATCCTACCGATATCAACCTTTATTATCGTTTGATCCAGCATCTTGTAAGAATGGCCAAGTCGCATAATATTGCTTTGAAGCAAACATACGCAAGAGTCGGCAAGAAGCTGCTTCGCAAACATTCGGGCTATGCTCATGCCAAGCAGATGAAGCGAGCGCGAAAGGTAAGAAATAAGATGAAAACTAATCTCGGTAGATTGTATCGTGAGATTCTGAGGAAAGGAAAAGTTGATCTTATAGAGAATGAAGACTTTATGCATCTTTGCGCTCTTGTCAGAAGAGCACAAGCACAGACCAAGACAAGTAAGCACAAGCTTTACAGCGTTCACGAGCCGCACGTTGAGTGCATCAGCAAAGGTAAAGCTCATAAGCGTTATGAGTTTGGCTGTAAGGTTGGATTTGCAAGTACTTCCAAGGAAGGGTTCATAATTTCAGCAGCTGCTTTTCACGGAAATCCTTATGATGGTCATACTTTACAAAAGACCCTGAGTATAGCAGAAAGTATTACAGGTTTTATTGGTAAATTGAAGAATGTTTATGTTGATTTAGGTTATCGAAAGCATGATTATACAGGAGACGCAAAAGTTAATATTGTAGGAAGAAGTCGGAAAAATCTAACGCGAGCACAAAGGAAATGGTACAATCGGCGTAGTGTAGTCGAAGCAGATATTGGTCATCTGAAAAATGATCATCGGCTGAAGCGAAATTATCTGAAAGGCAAAGCCGGTGATAAATTGAATGTTGTCTTTTCAGCCTGCGGCTACAATTTACGAACAATTTACAGGCGCATAGCGTCTGTTTTTTTTGCTTTACTGTATTTTGCTGTCAAAACAGCAAAAATGGTCAGGAATTACGTCTCAGGCATCAAATATCAAGGCAATTACGTTCTCGGATAAAATCAGAACACCGAATATGTGTTTTGAAAATACGCTTTTTCAGGACGGACTAA
>JAIORR010000129.1 GCA_021108055.1 Candidatus Cloacimonadota bacterium | reverse complement strand
GTGATCACTATATTTGCTTCTGCAAGACCGGCTTCCAATGCTGCTCTTCCCGGTGTTTCATATCTTGTGGGAAGGATGAACGTATGACAGGCAGCATAAGCGGAAGAGAAAAGTGGGTCATCGTGATTTATCCATTCTATCAGCTTTATGTTTCTGCTTTTTTCGATCTCCCTTCTGCACCATTCGCCTTCTTCATCGTGGTATACATTTGCAATTATCACAGCAGGATGATCTATCTGTTGAAGGGCTTTAATGATGTTTTTCCCATTCTTTCGGAAAGGTCCCAGATGACCTACATAAAGTATGAAATCTTTTAATCCGTATTTTTTAATAAATATGGAAAGATCTGCTTCTGCGAAACGCTTTTCAACTCCATTATGAATTACCTCTATTTTTTTTCTATCCACCCAAAGTCCGTCTGCAAGCAGTTCTCCTTCTGCGATCGTATTTGGAAGCACTCTTTCGGCATTATCGCAGGTGATTTTTGTTACATCATAATCGGAGATGTTTCTAATGAACATTTTTCTAAATGGTTTTTCCAGGTTCTGATACAAACGCAGTTTCCAGGCTGGATGGTTACTGAAAAAGATTGGATTAACTACATATTTTGCATTATAAATCTTCAGGTTTCTGGCAAGACCATAGGTCATCAGGTTGGTATTAAAGATATGAACAAGATCGGATTTTCCCAGCTTCATATCGAAATTCCACATATCAAAAAAACGAACATCTATATCTAACTTTTCCAAAGCCTTCTTTGTATGAATTATTTTATATGTAGGTCCGCCGCGGTTAAGCATCAAAGATTGATAACTTGCTAAAAATATTCTCATTTTTTAGATTTCCTTCTTCTCGATTCGTAATTATACAAAAGATCACGCCAGTGCTTTTTTCTTATTCTTTCTATTTTTTCCGGCTGGATTATTTTCTCCGGTTGTTTCAAGTCAAGTTTACTTAAAAGAATTCTATGATTCATATTTGTGACGGCATCTCCATCTTTTGTTGAAATTCGGAGATAAATACTTTCTTTTGGATTTTCTGAGATTATCTCGTTTCCATCATATTTCAGATCCATTTTCACCTGACTTCGCTTTTTCCACCACGAGGAATATTCGGACATTGTGATATTATGAAATTTCTTTTTATTAATAATTTTAAACACTTCATCGAAAACCTTAAAATGATGATGATGAGGATGATGATAAATAATTATCGGTTCATTTTGTTTTGCTTCTATATGCTTTCTGTAATATTCCAGCATTTCTTCTTCGGAAAAATGCGACCTTCTTAATCTGCCTGAACTGATCGGATGAATGGGAATTTGTAGAACTGCAGAAAACCCATCTTTTAAAAATGGGAAAAAGGGTAGATCATCGTAATCCAGAGTGAATTCTGAGGAATATGCGAAATTCATATCTTCCAAAACCTGTGCAAGTGCAGGATTCCACTCGCCAAAGGGAGCAGCAAAACCATTTGGTTCGATGTCTGCTTTTTCGAGCTTGGAAAGAGCGGTCTTCAGATTATTGGAATTTCTTTCATA
>JAIORR010000338.1 GCA_021108055.1 Candidatus Cloacimonadota bacterium | reverse complement strand
AATTTGATAAGAACGGAATTAATATTCCATTCCCGCAAATGGATGTTCATTTAATAAGTAAATAAAAGGAGAAAGTAATGAAAAACATGATTTTAATATTGATCGTAATTGTAGCAACTGTAGGATTATTTGCCGAAGACTGGAATACTTCAGCAGATATTTCACTGAACATGAACCAGAATTCATATAGCGATAATTGGGCCGGCGAAGAAATAGGAGCAATTTCCTGGGCTTTCAATGCCAATCTGCTGGCAGAAAAGCAGCTCACGGGAAAAGTGAATAACAAGAATACTCTCAAGCTTGCTTTTGGTCAGACTCATAACCAATATGTTGCAGTAGATAGTACTAAAAAATGGGCTAAACCGGATAAGACTACCGACCTGATCGACTTTGAATCCATATTCCGTTTCACGCTTGGCATAATAGTCGATCCTTTTGCCAGTGTCAGGTTGGAAAGTCAATTTATGGATAAACAGGGAAATGAGATTAAAAATTTCAATCCGAATGTTCTCACCGAAACATTTGGTGTTGCACGCATGTTCATCAAAGAAGAAAACAAAGAACTGAGTGCTCGATTTGGTGCTGCCTTCAAGCAATATTTTGATAGTTACAAAGATGAAAGCACAAACGACGGTGGTATTGAATTTGTAAGTGAATTCAAATCTCCACTGGCAAAAAACGCAATCAATTACAATACGAAACTCATTTTATACAAAGCACTATTCTATTCCGAATCGGATGCTGTAGAAGGTACTTCCATGGAAGATGATTGGAAAGCTGCTCGTCTTGATTGGGAGCACATCTTCAGTGCCAGCATCACCAAAATGATCAACCTGAATCTTTATTTCCAGATGATCTACAACAGAACAAATTACAATACTGCCGGGGAAAGCATCGATGAACTGCAGTTCAAACAAACATTGGGATTGGGATTTACATATAAATTATTATAAGAAAACATAAGGTGGGCAATTGCCCATCTAATATTTAATTTGTAAGGACAGAACATTGTTCTGTCCAAAAAAAGGCTATTCACAAAAGTATTCTCAGCACAGCAAAATCATTATTTGCAACTATATCGGGAAAAAATGAAAATAAATGGTAAAAAAAGAATACTCATATTCAACGCATTTCTCTTCACCATTTTGTTTGGCTCAATTTCTTTGAACAAATAAACGCTAAGACCTTTGTATGGGTATATACCATTTATTGGAGTTTTAACGGGATGCTTTCCAAATTTTATTGCTGCTTTTATTATCACTCTTTGTTTTGAATACTTTGCTTATCTGCATTTTCATTATTTCAAAAGCAGCATCCTTTTTGTTTCGGAAAAATCTTTTCCAACTATCAACTGATAAAAATAAATTCCACTTGAAACCGGTTGGTTATTTTCATCCGTTCCATCCCAAGTAATTGAAGATTGAATATTGAATATTGAATATTGTCGGATTATCTGACCTTTGATGTTATAGACGATTAGTTCGGTGTCTTCAGTGTTTTCGGTGTTTAATTCAAATGAGATTGTTGTTGTAGGACTGTGACCGGCTCCTGACGGT
>JAIORR010000278.1 GCA_021108055.1 Candidatus Cloacimonadota bacterium | reverse complement strand
GATGGATTTTCCTTTATTTCCAACTGTTGCTGTTTTTGCCATAAAATCTCCTTTTATTGAGTGCAATAACCGTGTTATTGCTTTTAAAATATCACGGATATTTTACTCCAAATTCAACCATTGCAAAGGTTAACGAGAATTAACACCCCCCACGGCTAAAGCCGCACTCCTACTTCGACAAGCTCAGTACGGCGTCTTGAGAGGGAATTTTTCTGGTTTTTCTTAGCGATCCTTCGTGTTCTTCGCGGCTAAATATTCTCCCAGATACTCAAAATCCGGTTGCAATTTCCCCTGATGAGCAATGCATGCTTTTTTAATTTCTTCCGGAAGATCAGATTTTTCTATACTTTGTGAATAATCATTCAGCAATATCTTTTCCATAAACGGCTTTAGTGAATTTGAAAAAGTATCCGAAGCTTCTCGTGGAAATTCGCAGGGAAGATTATCAACTGCCATTACTGCAAATCCTTCACCCTCATACCCATCAGTTTCTTTTTCAGATTTTGGATCATAAACAAATACCGGATTATCAGGGCTGGTTTCTTTTACGGTAGCTTGAACCGAACCTGCAATATCGCAAGTTATGTCTCCAATAATTATTAATTTGGGTTTCTCATCTTGAATAGTCTTAAGATATGAATTAGGCAAAAAAACGGGACATTCGGGAGTCCAGTAAATAGCGTTCATATACACGCTGCAATACGGGAGATACTGTTCCAATCGAGATTTATAAGCTGAGTTATTTTCAAAATAATCCGGCAAAGAAAATTTTCCACCATCTTTTCTTTCTACCAAATGTTCTTCCTTAAAAACAGACAGATAGATTTTATTGTCATCATAATTTTGGGAATGCTCCGCCAGTTTATCCGGATGGATTTCTACGATAGGTAGAGCAGCAAGAATTTCCTGACAACCGACAGCTACATGACCGTAGCCAAGCAGGAAAATATTCAGTGGTGTTATCTCTTTGGGAAGTCCGTTTTCTTCGATTTCCTTTCCGATAATTTTTAGATGTTCGATAGCATCCTGAACACTTTCATATTCATAAGAATGCTTAATTTTCAGAAATGGAGTTTTTAGATTATACTGCTGTTTCAATCTTTGTCCCAAACCATGCAGAGTATCCACCATCCCAGCATTTCCGGCAAATTTCCCAAAGAAAACCAGTCGTCGATTCTTTTCATCTTCAATTTTCTCATAATCAAAAAGCGTGATCTTTTCATCTAATATTTTTTGAAGAAGCGGCATGTTGTAATCCTGTCCTTTTATGGTGTGAGAAAAGAACAGATGCGGTTTTTCCGGAATTAAAACATCCATGGGAATTTCTTTTACGCCAATAATAAAGTCACATCGGGAAAGGTTTTCGCTGAGCTTTGCTCCGACTGATCTATATTCTTCATTTTTATAAATTCGATTATTCGATGGTTGAATAATTACCTCAAATCCTTTTCGGATAAGTTCTTTAACTGCAGAAGGATTAAGCGGAACGCGGCGTTCCCATTTATTTTTTGTTTCTTTTACGATACCGAGTGTCTTCATTATGCTCCTTTTTCTTTGCCACAGACTTTCAC
>JAIORR010000169.1 GCA_021108055.1 Candidatus Cloacimonadota bacterium | reverse complement strand
AAATTGAGAGAAGAAAAAGCTTTTGATTCCATCGATGAACTGGTAAAAGAAATCCGGAATGATGTACAGCTAACGAGAGAGTATTTTCAAACGTAACTCGAGCTGCCAGCTCGAGAGAAATGGGAACAGCGAGCAAGCTGCTCGCTTTACATAAAGAGGTAAATTATGTTTTTTTGTACGGAATGCGGAGCGGAAGTATCAAAATGGTCCGGTAAATGTCCTGTTTGCGGGGCATGGAATTCCCTGAAGGAAACTTCCCGTATAATCGGGAAAAAGAAAAAAGGAAAATTAGAAGGATTACCGAACTTTGAAGCTTTAGAACAAAACAGACCGGAATTACTGAAAGATATTAAAGCAGGAACTCAAACCCGTCTGAAGACTTCTATCGGTGAATTTGATGGTGTCCTTGGTGGTGGAATCGTTCCCGGCATGGTAGTTCTTATCGGTGGAGAACCAGGTATTGGAAAATCTACTTTGATGATGCAGGTTTCAAATCAGATTGCAAAGAACGGGAAAAAAATATTATACGTATCCGGTGAGGAAAGCGGTCAACAGATAAAGTTGCGCAGCAAGCGGCTGGGTTGTGAAGCAGAAGAATTGTATCTTCTTTGCACAACGAATCTGGAAGACATCCTTAATTCGATTGCAGATCTTCAGCCTGACATCGTAGTGGTGGATTCTATCCAATCCGTGTATTTAACTTCACTTGAAAATTCTCCGGGAAGCATTTCTCAGCTTCGCGAATGTACAAGTCTTTTCACACAGACGGCAAAAACAGGGAACATTCCTTTCTTCCTGATAGGACATGTAACAAAAGATGGAATGGTGGCAGGACCGAAGATAATAGAGCATATGGTGGATACGGTTCTTTATTTTGAAGGAGAAACCCAGAATCAATTTAAAATATTACGAGCAACCAAGAATCGATTTGGTTCCACGAATGGCAATCAAACGGATTGAAAGAAGTAAAAAATCCGTCTCAGTTATTTTTAAGTAGAGAAGACAACAATATCGGTTCGGCTGTGGGATGTGTTCTGGAAGGAACAAGAGCTTTTCTTGTAGAGGTTCAGGCTTTGGTTTCTCCTGCAAGTTATGGAACATCTCAAAGGGTCGCACTGGGATTTGATCATAGGAAGCTGGCTGTGATACTTGCCATAATCGAGAAAAACCTGAATCTGAATTTGAGGAATAACGATGTGTTTATCACCCTCACGGGTGGAATGCGGGTTTTTGAACCTGCACTCGATCTGGCGATCATAGCTGCTATCATCTCCAGCTTCCAGGAAAAAGCATTACCTGCCAATACATTACTTCTCGGAGAAGTGGGATTAAATGGAGAGATAAGACCGGTGTCTCAATCGGAAAAGAGATTAAAAGAGGCACAGAAACTGGGTTATGAAAATATTATAATTTCTACCAGAACAAAAAATATCGATAAAAAAATGACAGTTACAAAAATAAAAAATCTCAGGCAGCTTTTCCCGATCCTTTTTTCAAAATAAAAAAGTAAAGCGACCTGCCAGGTCGCTATTTTTCTCGACCAGGCTGGTCGAGTTACGCATAAAAAAA
>JAIORR010000106.1 GCA_021108055.1 Candidatus Cloacimonadota bacterium | reverse complement strand
AATTTCCTCTTTGAGGATAAAAAAAAACTTGCTCTTAAAACGTAAACAAAAAATATAAATTTGTTTAAAGGAATTAATGAATGAGAAAGTTCGTCATAATTTATTTTATCTTGTTTTCCATACAGCTTTTTTCACATCCGCATGTTTGGATAGAATATGCAGCAGAAGTGATTTTCTCCGAAGAAGGCTTGGAAGGATTAGAGATAGAATGGACATTCGATGAAATGTTCAGTTGGCAGATCGTGATGGATTACACCGAAGACCATGATTTCGAGATAAGTGAAGAAGAAAGCAAAATCATCGAGAATGAAGCTTTTGCCTATCTTGCAGAATCCGGTTATTTTGCCGATTTTTATGTGAACGGCAAGAAGTATGAAGTAAGGAAAGTGGAAAAATTTCATGCTGAGTGTAGAGGTGAACTCCTTGTTTATCATTTTTATATTCCCTGGAAAGTACCGGTAAAAAAGGGAACTATCTATTTGAAAATATGTTTTTTTGATGAAACAATATTTTGTGAAGTAGTTCCCAAAAAGGATGGTTTTAAGATCAAAGAAACGAAGAATATTTCTGCGGAATATTCCATGCCGGATAGAATAACATATCAATTAAATTTCCGGATGAAAAAATAATGAAAATATTAAGAATAGCATTAATCGTATTTTTTCTTTTGAGTTGTGTTTTTATCTTCGCACGAGAAAATCCTCTCACAGGAGAAAAAATAACAAAAGGTTCATCATCGCTTTTACAGAAAAGCTCGCTCTGGCATACAATCGCCGGTTGGCAAAAAGATATGAACAGCAAATTAAATCACATTCTAAAAGATATGAAACACGGTTTTAAACTAAAATATTTTCTTGTCCTGGTCTCTGTTTCTCTTTTGTTTGGAGTGTTGCATGCAATTGGTCCCGGTCATGGAAAAATGATCGTGGGAGCTTATTTCATGAAGGAAAAATCTTCACCTATAAATGCCTTGAAGTTAGGTTCTATTATTGCCATTACTCACAGCGGTCTTGCTATCCTGTTGGGAATCATTTTCGGGATAATTGTGAAATCGATGAAAATGCACGGAAGGATAGATGTTCAGAACATTATAGGAATGATTAGCGGAATTTTTATCACGCTGTTGGGAACATACTATCTCTGGCAAAAGGTCAAAAGCAGGGAACACTTCCACTATCTTCCGGGAAAGAAAAATGAAATCCTTCTCGGCATCTTTTCCGGCATGATCCCCTGTCCCGTATCGATGACTATCATTCTTTTCAGTATTTACTTAGATGTGTTCTTTTTCGGTTTTCTGAGCGTGTTGTTCTTCTCGGTGGGAATGGCTTGCACCATCTCTCTGCTTGGTTTCATAACTATCAAATCACGCAAGCTGATCTCCCGGATATCCATAAAGAATAAACAGAAAGCTCAGGTCATGCAGAAAATTTTTGGTATAGTAACATCACTTCTAATTATCATCATCGGGTTGAACCTGATCTTCAATAGGTTATAGGATTTTTTTATATTATCTGGAATTATAGATTTTTCTTTTCCTTTGTCATTCCCAACTGTTTACTCCGGCTACTGACGGACGATTGGGAATCTAT
>JAIORR010000335.1 GCA_021108055.1 Candidatus Cloacimonadota bacterium | reverse complement strand
GTTCGCTGCTAATGATAAAAAAGGAGCAAATATGTACGGAAGAACTTTTTCTTATGCTATCCAGGGAATCGATGCAGAGCAGGTAACCGTGGAAGCAGATATAAAGGGTGGATTGTATAAATTCAATATCGTCGGACTGCCTTCCAATTCTGTTAAAGAAAGCCGCGATCGGGTTTCGGCAGCAATCAAAAATTCGGGATTCCGTTTTGCAAATCACAGGTACACCGTGAACCTGGCACCGGCTGATATTAAAAAGGACGGTGTGGCACTGGATGTTCCCACTGCCCTTGCACTTCTTTCTGCTTTGAATCAGCTTCAAACGAATAAGCTGGAAAAATATGCCTTCATCGGCGAGCTTTCTCTCGATGGAAATCTGCGTCCGGTTCGGGGTGTTCTGCCAATTGCAGTTGCCTGTTGGAAAGATGGTGTCGATGGACTTATTCTCCCTTATGAAAATGCAAAAGAAGCTGCCATTATAGAAAAACTGGATGTTTTTCCCGCTACATCTTTGAATGAAATTGTTAACTTCCTGGAAGATAAAATAGAAATCGAACCTTTGAAGGTAAATAAAAAAGATATCTTTGATCAACTGAACGAAAGTCCAGTGGATATGTATGACGTGAAAGGACAATTTCATGTAAAAAGGGCATTGGAAGTTGCAGCAGCCGGCGGACACAATGTTCTTATGATAGGACCGCCAGGATCCGGGAAAACAATGATGGCTCGAAGAATTCCAACCATTCTTCCCTGTCTTACCCTGGAAGAATCTCTGGAAACCACGAAGATACATTCTGTGGCAGGACTTACGGGAAGTAAAAGAGGAATTATAACCAGCCGTCCGTTCCGTTCTCCACATCATACCATCAGCGATGTAGCTCTCATTGGCGGCGGAAGCTATCCTAAGCCCGGCGAAGTTTCCCTTTCTCATAACGGAGTTCTCTTCCTAGATGAATTACCCGAATTCAAAAAATCTGTTCTGGAAGTTTTGCGTCAACCATTGGAAGATGAGGTTGTAACTATTTCTCGCGCAACACAAAGCCTGGAATTTCCTGCCAAATTTATGATGGTGGCTTCGATGAATCCGTGTCCCTGCGGTTATTTCGGAAGCAATGTAGAAGGACATACCTGCAACTGTGCGATAGCAAACATTCAAAGATATCGCTCCAGAATTTCCGGACCGCTTCTCGACAGGATCGATATTCATGTGGAAGTGCCTGCTGTGAAATATGATGAACTCAGCGGAATTCCTACCGGAGAGAAATCGACCGATATTCGTAAACGGGTGAATGATTCGCGGGATATTCAATTGCAACGCTTTGAAAAAGAAAAGATATTCAGCAATTCCCAGATGAACCCGAAACAGATACGTAAATATTGCCAGTTAGATGAAGAGAGTAAAAACATTCTTAAAATGGCGATGGATAAAATGGGACTTTCCGCCCGAGCTTACGACCGCATTTTAAAGGTTTCACGAACTATTGCCGATCTCGAAGGCAGTGAAAATATCTGTGTGGAACATATCAGCGAAGCTGTGCAATATAGAAGTTTAGACAGGAAGTTCTGGGAGTGAGAGAAATAAAAGCTCACGGATTTACAC
>JAIORR010000320.1 GCA_021108055.1 Candidatus Cloacimonadota bacterium | reverse complement strand
CATTCGGAAGTTGAGACGCGCATTCGCAAGGTTCTAAAAAGGAAATAAAATGAAATATATCTTACTTATAATAATTATTTCGATCAGTTTTTCGGCATTTGCAGAAATCCTGATCCCGATGGATCCCACACAGAGCAATCATCTGAAAGCCTATGGGATTGCATTTACAGCACTTCAGAAACAGTTTGTTGTAAAATGGCTGCTTAATTACCGTGGTGGTTCGTGGATTTTGCCGGATTCGGAAGAGATCGAAGGACTCTGCAATATTCGGGGTGTAAGCTATGAAAATGTTTCATCGTTGGATATTGTTGCTATCACACAGGAGATCGAAGATGGTAACATGGATATCGTGGTGCTGGAAAAGGAACCGAAGATCGCTATTTACACTCCGCCAAATTCTCTGCCATGGGATGATGCCGTTACGCTGGCTTTAACTTATGCACAGATCCAATATGAAACTCTCTGGGATGAAGAAGTTCTTTCCGGTAAGTTAGATGATTATGACTGGATTCATCTGCACCATGAAGATTTCACGGGGCAATACGGAAAATTTTATTCCGCATTCAGGAATGCTGGCTGGTATAAGGAAGAAGTTCGCATAAACGAAGAAATGGCTTTCAGGCTGGGATTCTCCAAAGTTTGGAAATTGAAGCATGCAGTGGCGGAAAAGATACGTGAATATGTGAAGAACGGAGGTTTTCTTTTTGCCATGTGTGCGGCAACCGATACATTCGATATTGCTCTCGCTGCCAGGAATGTGGATATCTGCGATGCAGCATTTGATGATGATGGAATCGATCCTGCCTGTGAAAGTAAACTGGATTTTTCCAGGACGTTCGCTTTTGAGAATTTCACTCTCATCAAAAATCCGTTCGCATATGAATTTTCCAGCATCGATGCCAGTGATTATGCTCAGCTTCGGGGAGCAGAAGCAGACTATTTTCAACTCTTCGATTTTTCTGCAAAATACGATCCGGTTCCCACGATGCTCACACAATGCCATACTAGCGTTATCAATGGCTTTCTGGGACAGACCACTTCCTTCCACAAAGAATTTGTAAAGAAGAGCGTGATCATTCTGGGAGAATCTCCACAAGTGGAAGAAGTAAAATATCTTCACGGAAATTTTGGGAAAGGAACATTTACGTTCTATGGAGGGCACGATCCGGAAGATTATCAACACAAAATAGGTGATCCGGAAACCGTGCTGGATCTGCATAAACAATCACCCGGATATCGTCTGATTTTAAACAATATTCTATTCCCTGCAGCGGAAAAGAAAAAACTGAAAACATAGCAGAATAGCAGCAAAAACCGATAAGATAATAAAAGAAAATAATATTTTTTTTTAACGAAACATTTGAATATTATCTCATATAAAATTATCTGGACAAACAAGTTAACGTCAGGTTTTTGACATCTAATTATTTTTTGGGGAGAATCAATGGAAAAAAACGATGAAAAAGTTGAAATATTAAATGAAGTAGCAGAAACTTCAGAAAAAAAAGAAATTACTGACGAACAGGTCGAAAAACCAACAGAAGAAACTGAAATTGAAGCACCGGAAGAAATTGTAAAAGAAACAATCGATGAAACAAAAATTGAA
>JAIORR010000041.1 GCA_021108055.1 Candidatus Cloacimonadota bacterium | reverse complement strand
CCCATAATTGCCGGAAGGTAAACCACCGAGCCCAGAGTTCCACGTTTTCTTCCACGACCGGAAACCCATTCGGCTTCTGCTCCGGCTTCATGACTGAATTGAGCGATAGGTTTTTCATAAGAATAAATAACAGGAATACCTTTTTCAATTCCTCTTCGATGCAGATATTTTCTCACTTTTTTTGCCAGAGGACATATCCTGCTTTTAGAAATATCAACCAGTTCAATTTTAGAAGGATCAAACCTGCTGGCTGCTCCCATAGAAGATATTACAGGAATATTTTTTTTGCAGCAAGCTTCCAGAAGTCCTGTTTTTGGCCCTAAACTGTCGATGGCATCCACCACAAAATCAACATCTTTCAAAAGAAATTCACGTGATTCTTGAGCACAGAAATCGGAATATATCTCCACTTCTGAATCAGGATTAATGTCGAGTATTCTATCTTGCATCGCTTCGGTTTTCATTTTACCTATCGTGCTGTGAAGTGCCGGTAGTTGCCGATTCAAATTGGAAATACTTATTGTATCAAAATCTACCAGCAGGAAAGCTCCGATCCCGCTGCGGGCAAGAGCTTCGGCTGCATAACTGCCAACTCCACCCAATCCCATCACAGCTATGCGTGATTTTTGGAAAATTTCAATTGCTTCTTTGCCGAAAAGAAGTTCCGTTCTGGAAAACTGGTTCATAAAAAATCCTTTAATTACAATCCGAATATCTGTTCAAAACTTTTACTTTGAATTGATTCCAATTCTTGTTTATCAAGTTCTATGATCTGGGAAACTTTATCAACTGTCCGCACCAGGTTTTTCAGGTGATTGAAATCATTTTTATCATCAACTGGTTTCTGATACGGAGCATCGGTCTCGAAAAGAAAAAAACCTCGATCTATAATAAATTCCAGTACTTCATTTCTGGGTGGTTTGCAACCCAGTGAAAAAGCAAGATCGAATTTCGAAAACAGTTCAGCAATTTCCATTGAAGCATTAAATCCATGAAGATAACCACGAACTTTCTGAAAATTATTCTTCAAGATCTTATCCAGTTCATAATATTGCCTTACTGTATGGAAAATTACGGGGAGGTCATAATTTTTTGCCAGATCGAGTTGCATTAAAAGAATCTTTTTCTGCCATTCAAAATTATCTTTTCGTTTATCGAGTCCAATCTCACCGATCGCAATTATTCTCTTTTCATCACAAAGTTTTATGAGTTCATCAAAATCATCTTCACAGCTTTTTTCGTAATACGGATGAATGCCGGCAATCCATATCATTTGAGAGATGTTTTGATTTTGATGCCATTCAAATTCTTCCCTGCATAAAGCGGAGGAAATGAAGCAGGATATTCCGGATTCTTTAGCTTCAGATAATTCTTGTTCCAGGTTAGCTGCAATTCTATTATCTGCCAGATGACAGTGAGCGTCGATGAAACCGTTCATTTTTTATTTTAACCTTGCGGGAGATAACACACCCTGCAGCTAAAGCTGCACCCCTCTCAAGAGGGGATTTCCCGCAAGGTTAGACCAAGCTAAAAACTGAATTCCACACCGATGTTCATGGTTGTAATAGTTTCATCATCACCTTTGATCTTGCCGTTCCCATCCAGATCAAGATA
>JAIORR010000088.1 GCA_021108055.1 Candidatus Cloacimonadota bacterium | reverse complement strand
GCAATGTTCAGTGCATTATCTCCAATATGTTCGAAGTTTTTTAACATATCCAGGTATAGAAGTTCAGCTCGCACTTCTGCACCATCCTGAAGGCGTTTGCTGGCGGCTTTTCTCAGTTTATTCCTGGTTTCATCGATCTTATCTTCCAGCTCAAGAGCCCAATCGAGGTCTTTTTTATGCAAATGCTCATTCAGATGGTCCTTATAGAAATCTACAAATTGAAAAATAAGCTCGGAATAGTCTTTGATCTCTTCAAAAGCTTTTGGATGCAGAGTAAGATCTTTATTGTATTTTCTCTGAGAAAGTAAAGATAATTTATAGCAGCTATCACCGATATTTTCCAGTTCATGAACGATCCTCATCATGGCATTAACGTTTTTCACACTGATTTCACTCAATTCTTCTTTTGTACATTCCAGCAGGTATTTTGTTATCTCTTCCTGCATCCGGTCTGTAAGTTCTTCCTGTTCTTTCAGTTCCTCGATCTTATCACCCATTTTTTTATCCGGATTATTAAATACTTCCAGGAACGTTTTGAACATTTCTTCGGTCACATTTGCCATTTTCCCGATCTCACTTTTTGCTTTCAGAATGTTCAATTGAGCTGTATCCTGCAGCCCTGTGGAAATATAGGTAAGTTTGTATTCTTTGGAAACATCCCGTTCCTTCTGTTTCACAAGTTTTGTTACCAGGATAGTAAAATAGGAAACAAAAGGCAGAAAAATAATTGTGTTCGTAATATTGAAAATAGAATGGAATAATGACAGGTTCAAAGGTAAATTCGATTGAACGGTTTCATCCCAAGGAGTTAGAGATAAAATGAATTTAAGAAAATACTGAAAAATAAATGCTATCCAGATAACCCCGAAAATGTTAAAAAGCATATGAGCACGTGCAGCTCGACGGGCATTGACCGTAGTCCCGATCGAAGCTAAAAAAGCCGTTATGGTCGTTCCGATGTTTTCTCCCAGCACGATAGCAGCAGCGGTTGGGAAATCGATCCATCCCTTGAAAGCCATTGTTACAGTTATAGCCATTGCTGCACTGGATGACTGCACAATTACGGTTAAGATCGTTCCCACTCCCACAAAGATCAGGAAAGACAAAAATCCCAGGTCTGTATAATTCTGCAGGAAGGCTAATATCTCCGGATTATTTTTTATATCCGGAACAGATTCTTTTAAAAAAGCCAGTCCTAAAAATAGAAGTCCAAATCCGATCAGAACTTCTCCAAAGTCACGACGCTTACGGAGTTTGGAAAAAATAAACGGCAGCCCGATACCTATTATGGGAAGAGCTATTGCAGATATCTTGAATTTAAAACCGAAAAACGAAACTATCCAGGTGGTTACTGTAGTTCCAATGTTTGCTCCCATAATAACGCCGATCGACTGAGACAGATTAAGTAAGCTGGCATTGGCAAAGCTCACCACCATCACAGTGGTTGCAGAAGATGACTGGATCAAAGCTGTGATCAAAAAACCGGTCATCACAGCAAGGAAACGGTTGTTCGTCATATAGTTCAATATTGCCTGCATCCTGTTGCCTGCAACTTTCTGAAGACCATCACTCATAACCCGCATTCCATAGAGGAAAACTCCGAGTGAACCTAACAGCTTAAAGATCATAATTATCATTTGAATAC
>JAIORR010000304.1 GCA_021108055.1 Candidatus Cloacimonadota bacterium | reverse complement strand
TATTTTTTTTCAATCATTGCGAAGGTCATCTACCTGCGTTTCGACTCCTAAAGAATGACGAACCGAAGTAACCATTTGCAAGGTTTTACTTTCCAATAACTACGGTTATTTTCTTTGAATATACCTTCTCGGTATCCCTTGAAGTTGCTTCCATCAAAACGATATAAACCCCGACAGGAAGGTTTTTCCCATTCTTATCTTTCCCGTCCCAGATGATATTTCCTTCCGAAGCCTGCATTGTTTGATCTACGAGTTTATTTATCATTCTGCCTTTCAGATCGAATATCCTGATAGTTACCGTACTTATTATTTCCGGTAGTTTGAAGCTGAATATTGTTCTCTCGCTTCTGTATGGAGAAAAAGGATTAGGCTCGACAGAAAGTTTCATCTTGGTCGGAAGTACCTGAACAAAGATACTGTTTTGAGCTCCCGGGGTGCATACACTAACCGAAGGTCCCCAGTTTTCAGGATTAGCCGTCAGGCTGGGATTAACTCTTTCGATAGAAACTCCCTTCAGTTTATCGTTCCATTCCGGCAGGTAAAAGAAACTTTCGATCAGATTTCCGGATTCATCAATTAATAATATTTGTTCTCCATCGTTGGAAAGCGAGCCTAACCCGGAAAAAACCGGAACATTCTCCAGGTTATAATTTGTTTCCAGAAATTCCACATCATCATTTGAACCCGTGATAATGAAATATTCGTTATCCGAAAAAGGAAGTAATAATGAATCTTCATCCACCACTAAAAAGATTTCCTCTAAAGCCGGAATAAAATCATTAACTTTCAATTCCAGCCATTCGGGTTCATCTTCGTTCGGATTGTACATTATTTCATTAATTACAAAGGGAAGAGCATTGCTATTATAAAAACTGAAATCGGAATTATTGGATGTATTCAGGTCTTCCGAAGAATAAACTTCATATCTGAATGTTGTATAGCCGGTCGATGGAATTGCAGTTGAAAAACTGAAATCGATACTATCGGAAATGGATATTTCATCCTGAAATAATTCTGTTTCGGTGGTTTCTTCATTTATAGAAGAATAGCAGGTAAAAATTCCTGATGGAATTTGTTCAAGCCCGATGTTTTTAATGAGAATGGAATGCTCTATATGATCTTCAGATAATGTGAAACCGAGAAAGGTGAGTTCCATATCTTTTTCTATTGGAAGTACACTGTTTGCAAGTGTTGGAGTTCCCAGACTATCCAAACATATTTCCCAAATTATGTTCTTATCGCAAAATGGATTTACTCTTTCGATCGAGAAATCTGAAGGACAACTACTTCCCGAATAATATGTCGAATCAAATTTTGTTTCATATAGATCTATTAATTTCAGACTTTCTTCGGTATTATTCAATGATGTCCAACTTTCTGCTTCAATTATTTTATCAGGATTTACTTCAGGGTAGATTTCCAAAAGCAAATTCCGGTTCTGACAGACAACTAAAAAATCCTGAGATTCAATTGTACCGGAAAAGCCTATTTGACCGCCCGATGCATCGATTATTGTCCAGTTATCCACAAGATATCCACAAGTGCTCCGATTGTATATCTCAATCCATTCCTGGTTGGAACTTTCCGGCTTGAACATGATCTCATTCAAAATCAGAGGAGAATCTCCAATTAAAATTGAAGAAGCCA
>JAIORR010000306.1 GCA_021108055.1 Candidatus Cloacimonadota bacterium | reverse complement strand
GTTGAAGCATTTGTAGTTTGTACTCCAGTTTACGCAAGAAACGGAATCTATTTTGATGTGATGCGTCGCCAAGAAAAAACTCTGAATGGATTACCTCAGTTATTATTTACAGAATCTTTTCGTATTTTAAAGGAGCAAGGGTACACAATGGCAACGCTTGGAACTGCACCTTTATCGTACGAGCATGTTGATGACCCTGATCAAAATCGGATCATAAAACTTGCCTTAAAATTAGCGTTTAACCGTCTAGGTCATTTCTACAGATTCAAACCGCTTTATAAATTTAAAAGACAATTTGGTCCTACCTCGTGGGAAGGTCGTTATCTGGCATTTTCACCTAAATTATTCAATCCGGTCATTCTCTATGCTCTTCTGAAAGTTTATGACCCAACCGGTGTAACCAAAAAACTTTTATATCAGTTAAATTCTGTCTGGAAAGGTATTAATAAAATGAAAGATGGAACCGTTGATTTCATTGAATCTACTTCCGGAAGTGTAATTAAGGGGATTAAAGGAACAAGTCATAAAGCCGTTTCAAAAACTAAAAAACGAGTCTCTAAATTGTTGAAGTAAATGAATCAATCAAAAATCTATATTCTCCCCGATGGTGAAGAAATCGACCTTTCAAAGATTAAGAGCATTGGTACTTTGAAGAGTGTGAGATCAAAAGATTTTGCGAGTTTAGGATATTGGTATTTTACTATTTTTCTCAAAGACGAAACCTCAAAAGAGATACAAGAAGGTTACTTTTATAGTGACTGGAGCAAAATAAAAATTGAATTACAAATGATAAGGGATGAAATAATTCAACATTTCAATGATCTTAAATTAAAATAATTTTTTATATTTGTCTCTCTGACGAGTCTTTTACCCTATCTATACAGCGGGGCAGGCGTTATTCTTTCGGAAGAATCTGGAGTAAACACATAAAACTCCAGATTCTTCATGAATAAAGCAGGAAGTTATTTTTAGAAAGACGGAGTTTTTTATTAAAAAATCAACACTCATTTAAACTTTCAAAAAAAATAATTTGACAGAAATCAGCCATAATTATTCTTGCATACCGAACGGTCGGTTTTTATTAATGAATCCTTTTATAAAGGGGGTTTTATGGGTTCAAAAGAAAATATTTTGAAGGCGGCTTTAAGAGTTTTCCTGGAAAACGGCTATGATGCTGCCAGCATAAATGATGTTGCAAAAGAATCCAAATTTACTAAGGGCGGACTGTATCATCATTTCTCCAATAAAGAACATTTATTTATAGAAACAATAAGTTTTTTATTTATTGAATTTGAAAGATGGGAAGCGGAAATTTATACAAAATCTCTCAGCTTTAAAGAAATCTTGAGGATATATTTTTTATCACTTGGCGAGGTTATCAATTTCATTAAACAAGTTGCAGAAACGGACAAAGTGGAAGAATCAAATTTCTATAATCTTATGTTCGATGCTTTTCATAAATTTCCCGAACTAAAAAAGAAACATAACCAGTTTCATAAAAAAAATGAAAAAGCATTCATCAGAGTATTGATCGATGCTCAGGAAAAGAAAATTATTCAAGATGACATCGATCCGCATATATTCGCTTTTATGGTTAATGCGTTGGGAGAAGGAACAATGATCTATCATTTGATTAATGAAAAAATAGATCTGAAAGAAATGGGAGA
>JAIORR010000062.1 GCA_021108055.1 Candidatus Cloacimonadota bacterium | reverse complement strand
CATAAATGACATATCAAATTTGAAGTTACCACCCTTCATCGGGTGATTCATCAGGCTGATGCTTCCCATTTGGTTTTTCGCAGATATTTCTACTTTCCCGGAACCTTGAACCATATTCAATTTTTTCTCATTGCCAATGTTGATTCCTTGCTCAAGTCCATCGTAATCACCTTTTAAACCAACATGAAATCTACCTAATTTGTTAATTGCTTCTATTTTATAGGGAACTTCTTCAGGAATAACCAGTTGGATCTTTCCATGCTCATTTTCAAATTTGAATTGCCCTTTTTCGATAGGAGTAAATTCATAATAGATGCTGCCATTCTGATTTATTATGCTCGCTTTATCAAATTCCGCCTTCAGAACCCGGACAGCTCCATTTTCATTATTCAGATCAAGATTGCCCTTGCAGCCGATTATTTTTGGAGAGCCATTTTCAGATCTCAAAATTATGTCTCCTTCACAATCCTTCATTTTCACAGCACCGTTCTCTGTTTTCAGGTTTGCATCGCTTTTGCAATCTAATAATTTTATAGCTCCGTTTTCGGATTTACAAATCAGCTCACCATTCACAAGATTCATCTTGATGCTGCCGTTTTCGGTAGTAACTGTCTGGATACCATGCAGGCTCTCAATTGATATTCCACCATTTTCGGAATTACCGATTATTTTCGTAACGTGGGGAACACTCAGCTCGAGTTGGGAACTCATACGCTTGATATTTTCCGGTTCATTTAATTTGATGCTTAAAGTGTTTTTCTTTTTATTATATTTTGCATCAACGATATTTTCGATATTAACTTCTTCTTCATCAGTTTTTTCAAAATCGAGTTTAATAAAAAATTCTGATGTTTCTTTTTCCCAACCGATAACTTTTAATCCAAAATTCTCAGATTCGAACTCGACCACAAGGTCGTGCTTTGTTTCAAATTCATAGGTTTTTTCTAATTTTATCATCTCTAACTCCTTCCTTTTAATTTTGCTATTGCTTCATCAACCGTCAGGTTGCCTTTTTCGATGTCTTCCAGAACATCTTCCGATAATCGTATTTTCGGTTCTTTCTTCCCACGGCATAAAACATGCGAAACCTCTGCCAGCCGGTTCTTCACGGTGGGATAGGAAATTCCTAAAGCCTTCTCCACGATCTTGATATTGCCCTGTGAACAAATAAATATCTTTACAAATTCCTGTTGAGCAGGGGTAAGCAGATCCAAATCTCCCACTCCGAATTTACCTTTAATAGACGTATCACAATTGGAACAATGATACTCCACGATCTCAAGATTGGAATTACATACCGGACATTGTTTTAACCTTTTATTCATAAATACCTCCAAATCTGGAGCAGAAATTAATTTAGATATTAATTATGTCAACCTAAAAATTAATTATATTAATAATCGGCTTAAAAATACTGATGTCGAATCATATATTATGCAAATGAATTTATATTTTTGTTGCGATAGTTAATAAAGAAGAGGAATTTATAAGAAAAAGTTTTCTGAATGTAATATTTCTATATAAAACGTAATGAACGAAAAATTACAAGACTAACATTTTTCAGTTGAATATTGAAATTATGTGATCTTCCAAACAGCGTAGCTGTGGAATATTTTTAGCCCAATGCGTTAGCTTTGGGTATTAAAAAATAGAATAAATCTCAGCTTCAGAGAAGCGATATG
>JAIORR010000073.1 GCA_021108055.1 Candidatus Cloacimonadota bacterium | reverse complement strand
TCGTTAAAAACTATAATAAAAACAATATGCAAAGAAAATTAACATTTTTATTTATTGTGATGCTTATTTCGGCATATATATTACAAGCACAGTCATGGATGCAAATAGGTGAAGATATTGACGGAGAAGCTGAAGGTGATCGGTCTGGCTATTCAGTGAATTTAAATGCTGATGGTTCTATTGTGGCAATTGGGGCAGATCTTAATGATGGTGCTAGTGATGATGCAGGTCATGTAAGGGTTTATGAAAATAATTCAGGGGCATGGACACAAATAGGATCAGATATTGACGGAATAGATGGAGGTCATTATTTTGGCTTCACAGTTAGTTTGAATGCAGGGGGTTCAATAGTGGCTATAGGAGCAATAAGCAATGGCATAAGCAATAATAACGGTCATGTAGGAATTTACCAAAATAATTCCGGAACTTGGGAGCAAATTGGAGAGAATATTAATGGCGAAGCTGACCATAATTATTTTGGTTCATCAATAAGTATAAGCGACAATGGTTCGATAGTAGCAATAGGAGCTCCTAATAATAACAATAACGGATGGGAGGCTGGACATGTAAGAGTTTATGAAAATAATTCGGGTACATGGACTCAAATTGGAGCTGATATTAATGGTGAGGCAGCTGGTGACCAATTAGGTAGTTCTGTCAGCATAAATGCAGATGGTTCCATTGTAGCAATTGGTGCACCAAAACATAATGATAAGGGACAAGTAAAAGTTTATGAAAATAATTCAGGGATATGGATGCAAATTGGAGGAGATATTGATGGTGAAGATTTGAACGAAGGATTAGGCAATTCAGTAAGTTTAAGTTCTGACGGTTTGATTTTGGCAATAGGAGCTACCGGCAATTGGAATGATATAGGTTTTGTAAGAGTTTATGAGAATATTTCAGGAACATGGACACAAATTGGAACAGATATTAATGGTGAAGCTGCTAATGATTATTCAGGCACTTCAATTAGTTTGAATTCTGCCGGTTCTGTTGTAGCTATTGGAGCAGCTCAAAATGATGGCATAGGTGAAAAAGCAGGACATGTAAGAGTTTATCAAAATAATTCAGGAACATGGATCCAAGTTGGGACAGATATTGACGGTGAGGCTGCAGGTGATTGGTCCGGATATTCAGTAAGTTTAAGTGCTGACGGTTCTGTAGTAGCAATAGGAGCACATAATAATGATGGCAATGGCTCAAATACTGGACATATTAGGATTTTCGATTCTTCACCCTCAAATGTTGAAGCATTATTCTTTAAACATTTTTCAATTTTTCCAAATCCAACAAAGGATATAGTAAACATAAAATCAAATAAGAATAATATTGAAAAATTGTCAATTTCTGATATTACAGGAAAACAAATATTAGAAAAGAGACTTATCCAACAAAAAGAAATTATAGATTTATCAAATTTTAAAAGCGGTATATACATAGTAAGTATTCAAACAGACAGAAAAATATTTAAAACAAAAATTGTAAAAAGATAAACTGTTTTTAACACTATATATAGTGCATTTGGGTAAACAAGAAAATAGAGGGTGTACAGCTTTTTATTAACACCACAAAATATTCGAATTTTGCTTTTGAAATAATTTGATAAGGTAAAATTCAAATATTTTGTTCTTTGGGTATTGGAAGTCTTCTCATTTTAAGCCCAAACGCACCATATACTAACGTTA
>JAIORR010000279.1 GCA_021108055.1 Candidatus Cloacimonadota bacterium | reverse complement strand
TGAAATGAAATAGGGGTTTGAATGGACTTGACTCGTCTTCCAAATTAACATAATATTTTTTAGACTTGTGTCAAGTTTCACAATTAATAATTTAATAAAAAAGAATGAAAAAAAATCTTGTTGTAGCTCTGTTGTATCTGATGACTTTTTACAGTGTTCATGCTGTTGATGTTGCTTTTCGCACGAGTCAGGGTGGATTGTATGATGAACGGGCATCAGAGAATTCTCTTGGCGGAGGACAGCTCGCCCTGGATGTAAAGCTGAATGATTTTCCGATCGTACTCTCGATCGCTGGTGAATATTACAAGAAACGTCCAGATGCTATCTATTCTTATGAAATACAGAGTATGACCGTGGTATATGTTCTTTACACTGTACAACTGTTAAAAAATTGGAAATCAAATTATTATTTTGGTCCTGGAATTGGTTTTCTTGAAGTTCCAAAAGAAAATTCCAATACAATGGAAAAAGGTATTGCATTCGACGCTGCAGCAGGGATCAATATCAAAGCTTTCTGGAAAATAGGATTTTACGCGGAAGGCAAGTACATCTACAGCAGCAAAACTGTTAACAATATTAAAGTAATCGATTTCAGTGATGTAGGATTCTTAGTTGGAGTCTCTCTTAATTTGGGCTGGTGATCGACAAAATAAAGGAGTTTGTTCAATCGCCTGCTCTATTGAATAATTGGGGTACCAATTGAATGAAATGTTAGAAAATGAAAAGTAGATCATCATCATTATGGATATTGGTCGCAGTAAATGTTTACTGGACATTAATTGTATTACTCTCGATCTTTTTGTACATATCCCCCACTCCGGACAACATGGAAGGTATGGGCTTCGTATTAATGTTTGCAGGCTTGCCGTCTTCGATGTTAATTTCTTTGTTTTCACAAGATATTTCCACAGGAATGCAGATATTCTGGATGATATTGTTCGGTTATATCCAATTTAAT
This sequence comes from Candidatus Cloacimonadota bacterium, assembly GCA_021108055.1. Lineage (GTDB taxonomy): Bacteria > Cloacimonadota > Cloacimonadia > Cloacimonadales > TCS61 > JACNIV01. The sequence goes on along the minus strand of JAIORR010000279.1, from coordinate 735 downwards.
GTAATTGGATCGATAGTTTTGTTGATGATTAGAAAAACATCATAGTTGTCATAACTCGAGTTTGCAAAACCCGAGTCGGGTTATACAGAAACCTCTGTAAGCTTTTGCTTTTTCTTGACATAAAAACCCGTCAAATCTATCTAAACTTCGACGCCGAGCAATGTCTTCTAAATCCGTGAGCTGCCGGACATGAGATATTGCCGATAGGGTATAATTGGAAACGATCATATCTCCCGTGTTTGGAAAGGCGAGACGATACTTGCCTTCTAAAATATTTTAGGAGGTTTATTCTTTTATGAAATGGATGTCCCGATACACTTCGCAGGACCTGCTTTATATAGCAATATTAGGTGCTCTGGGACTCGCAGTTAAACCGATAATCACTCCACTCATTCACATCATTTCCGCACCCCTGATGATCCCCGGCGGCTCACTTGCAGGCGGTTTGTATATGATGTGGCTTGTATTAGCCGTTGCCATCGTTAAGAAGCCGGGAGCAGGTTTCCTCACTGCTCTTACTCAAGCATTGGTCATGATATCAATAGGATACTTTGGGAATCACGGAGCTGTTACGCTTATCAGTTACACATTACCGGGAATCGTAATCGATCTAACTACTATTCTCTTCAAAAGAAAAGATACGATCCATTCGTTTGTATGGATGTGTACTCTTGCCAATATTTCAGGTTCCATCGTTGTAACCCTGATGGTGATGCGGTTGGCACTCATTCCGTT
>JAIORR010000217.1 GCA_021108055.1 Candidatus Cloacimonadota bacterium | reverse complement strand
CGTCAAATACAGCTTGCTGTATATTTCTACAGGGGAAATCGAACCCTACAAAAAACGGGCTTTCGCCCGTTTTATTCTTCGTCTTTTTCTTCCGCTTCCGGTGGTTTTTCCTTTTTGAACAGATGATGCTCAACAAAGCGTGGTCTTGTATGCTTCTGTACATTATAGTGCGAACCGAATAGTATCTTGCACAAGATGATAATCATTAATGCCTGCCAGTAAGTTATTGTTTTCACATCGAATATCTCGCTGACGGTTGCATTCCATAAAAGCTGCACAACCCAGCCGAGTAGAAATACAAGACCGATCCCACCGATTATGAACAGCGGAATTAACTGTTTGTGTTTTGGTCTCATTATATCCTCCTTATTTATATCAATAAATTTTTTATTGTTTTGAAAAAATTGTAAAGTGCTGGTCTGGTAAGAAATCGAATTCCTTCTTAAATATGTATCCGGATTCTTTCATCTCTTGCTGTATGATTTCTTTAAAAACATAATGTCCAAATATCCTCAAGAAACTTAAATATTTTCCCCGATCGTATTCAATAACAATGATCTTACCTTCTGGTTTTAGATATTTTTGTAGGTCTTTAAAATACTTTGTTCGATTTTTTAGATGGTGGGTAACATTTCGCATAAAAATAAAATCCAGACATTTTTCGGGAATACCCAAACTATCATTAGATGCAATCGTTGGAATAATATTATCCAATCCCATCGATTTGGCACTATTCATAACATAATTCAATAAATTTGAATTTGTATCAACAGCATAAACTTTTCCTTTTTCTCCAACTATTTTTGCAAATCTCAGAGAAAAATAACCGCCACCCGATCCAATATCGGCAATATTCTGTCCGGGTTTCAATGATATTGCTTCCATAATTTGATCTGGTTTATTTTTCGGATCAGAAGCTTTCCTATTAAACATTTCAGCAAATAATTTTTTCATTTTAACCTCTATCTTTTTAAATTGTGAGAGCGGGACTTATAGACAATTTATTGCCTGTCAGCAAATTTCTCAGCAATATAAAAAAGCCTAAGAGCGGTATCCAGTTTGCATATTCCAGCCAGTCGCTTTCTGCTTCTTCAGATATATTCAATTTTTTTGCTGCTTGTAGAAGTATTTTTGCTTCCAGTTCATCGGGAGCTTGATATAGAGCCTTTTTATAAATTTGGTTTTTCAACATTTTACACCTCGTTAACTAATTTTAAACTTGGTTGAAGCAGTTTCCTGAGATAATGGATCGCATACCTGTAGCGCGAAGAAATTGTATTCCGATTCTGTTGTTTCAAATCGCTTATCCGGTCAAAGGTCATCTTTTCAAAAATATGCAGGTGAAGCACATCATAGAATTCCGGCTTTTCTTTTGCTAATTTTAAAAGTGATAATTTCAATTCTTCTTCTTTTACGGGAAACTCATCTTCCTCTTCTGTTTCCTGGTCCGGAACATCGTATTCCGGGTTGAGTAGAATTATTTTTACTTGCCTGCTTCTATTTCTCAGCAAGTTCATTGCGATTTGGAACAAGTAGGATTTGGGTTTATTGATTTCCCTTTTTGTGAGTGCATCGATAAACCTTACAAATGTTTCCTGGAAGAGATCGTCAACTCTTTCTCTACCTCTGTTGCGTAGGAATGTATAAAGCGAATCTTTGTGCCTTTCATAAAATTCGTGAAAGGCATCCAGGTTTCCATC
>JAIORR010000084.1 GCA_021108055.1 Candidatus Cloacimonadota bacterium | reverse complement strand
TCTTTATCTTCTTTATCTCCACGACTCGATAATGATTTTATTATGATAGTACATGAATAAAAAATTCATCTTCATTGAAATATTCTTCTGCCACGTTATGAATTGCTTTCAAGCTAACCTTTTCCAATCTTTCTTCTCGTTTACGGTAATATTCATATCCGAATCCGATCGCTTCCAGGATGGAAAGCATTTGCGCCTGACTGAGCATGCTCTCTTCTTCCATTAGCCTTTGACCGCGGATATAGTTCTTTGTTTTTTGAAGATCTTCTTTTGAAATACCATTCTTCTTAATATTATCCAGAACGCTGCGAATAATATCGATCGCTTCTCCTTCCCTCTTTTTATCTACAATTGCAGTTGCAACATAATATCCCAATTCTCTATACGAATGAAAATCAAATTCTACAGAGTACGCCAATCCTCGTTTTTCTCGTAATTCATTAAACAAAATGGAATTAGTATCACCACCGATTATTTGAGCAAGGACATGAAATGCAGTATTTTTTTCTTTTTCTTTGAACGAACAACCGAACCCTCCAAGATGAATAATTGACTGATCAATATTTTTTTTTGTTTTTTTGTTTTTTTGCGAAGAAGGATCATAGATAAATTGTTGTCCGATCATTGTATTTTGAGTATTATCGGATTTAAATGTTTGCTCACATATTTCTATTACCTGATTAAAATTGAATTCACCGACAATAGCCAGAGACATATTTTGCGGATGATAATAATCTCTGAACCACTTTCTGATTTTTTTTAAAGAGATACACTTTAATGACGATTTTGTACCTGTCTGGTTAATCATATTGCTGTATTTTCCAAAGATCAATTCTTTCCACAATTTTGTAGCAAAAAAAATCGGATAATCTCTTATTCTATCTAAGTTACTTTTATAGGTTTGCTGCAGATTATAAAAATAACCGGAAGGGAATACAGGCGTCTGAACAACTTCTGATAGTAACTCTATAGTGATGGGAAGCATTTCTTTGAAACATTTCATTTTTACAGAAGTAGTTTCAAGCTGGGGTATAATGCCAAGATTAATACCATTTGAAGTGCAGTAATTTAATACCTGCTGGTAATTTCGTTTTTCGTTTCCGTAAAGCATCAAACCGGAAGTAAGAAGATTTAATCCGCGATTTTTTACAGTTTCGTTTAGTTGAGATACTTCAAACGATAAGGAAATCCCTACGGTCGGTTTTCCGTAAACTTTCTTTAAAAGTACTTTCATACCGTTTTGGAGATGGGTTTCATAATACTCTTTTGCCTGGATATTTTTAAATGTTTTTTTTGATGGTAAATTTAATTTTTCCAGGAGAACGCTTTTATCAAATTTCCTTTTTCCATGATGGAAAATATAGAGATGATCTTTGCAGAGATATTTTTTTATGATCTTGTTCAATTCGGAATTTTTGATCTTATTAATTCTTTCCGGATATTCAAAAAATCTTTCATACTTGCATTGAAGCTCTTCCATTCCAAGACTGGAAGCAAGAGATTCTACATACTCGAACGAATATCTATAAAAGAAAATCAATTCTTTTTTATGGTCTTTAAGCTCCGTTTCATTCAAGCCATATTCGACAAAATTATTTTGTTCTTCCAGAAAGATTTCACATATTTTGTTAAGATCGGCTTTTTTTTTGGGCATAATAAGAATAATCGCTGCACCATCATTTATCCCGCATAACGAATGAACTTT
>JAIORR010000047.1 GCA_021108055.1 Candidatus Cloacimonadota bacterium | reverse complement strand
TTCATCTTCTCTTTTTCTTTTTTCATTTCTTCTTTTTCTTTTTGCAGGAGTGCTTTCAATATTTTTTCTGCTTCTTCTTTTTTCTGGTCTTTCTTTTGTTCTTCTTTCTTTTGTTGCTGCTGTTTCTTCTGTTCCTGGTCATCTTGTTTCTGTTGTTGATCTTGCTTTTTTTTATCCTGATCTTGATTCTGCTGCTGTTGGTCTTTCTTTTCCTTTTTCTTATCCTGATCGTCCTCGCCCTGTTGTTGTTGTTGCTGGTTCTGTTGACGCTGCAGTAATCTGGCGGCTAATTCGTAATTGTATCTTGCGTCCATATTCTGCGGATCTTCGATAAGAGCATCACGATAATTTTTTATTGCACTTTTGTAATCTTTCTGCTGGAATTTCACATTTCCCAGATTCTGTAATGCTTTTGATCTTTGCTGGAAGTTCTTCTCTCTTAATGAAAAATTATAGGAATTCTCTGCTTCTTCCAATTTGCCGTTTTTGTATTGTGAATTTCCCTGATTAAAATGAAGTCGTGGATCTTTCGGATAATTAATAGAATTTTCACTGAATTCTTTTTCAGAATTCTCAAACTCATTATTTTTGTAATATTTTGTTCCCTTCAAGTTCTTAAGTACTTTGTCATATGTGAGCACCTTAGCGTATAGTGGATATGAAGATACCAAAAGTAAGATCAGGAATAAAAATGCTTTTCTATTATTCATTACAGCACTCTTTTAAATTTTGTTTTCTTTTTATACAGAATGGTAGATTCTATCAGAAGCAGGATGATAGCAACGATCACAAAATATTTATATTGCTCTTTGTAGCGGACAAATTCTCTGGAATCGAATTTCTTTTTCTCGATTGTGTTGATGTTCTTCATTATTTCAAAAATCTCAGATTGCTGTGGTGTGATAGGGAAGAAGCGTCCGTTCCCTAATTTTGCGATTTGGGTCAAAGTGGATATATCTAATTTTGTTAAAATAATGTTTCCTTTATCATCTTTTGCATAGACCACATTTCCGGATTTATCTCTTATCGGGATCGTGCTGCCTTCCGGAGAACCAACGCCCAATGTGTAGATAATGGCGTTCTTTTGGGAAGCTTCTTCTGCTATCTTAACTGCATTAGTTTCCAGATCTTCTCCATCGCTTACTATGATGATCACTTTATGTTTTTCTTCTTCACCAAAAAGTTCCAGTGATTTTGAAATAGCACCACCGATGTCTGTTCCGTAAGAAGGAACTGTTTCCGTATCGAGCAGGTTCAAAAAAAGTTTTGCAGCGCCATAATCGTTTGTGGGAGGACATTGCACAAAGCTTTTTCCGGCAAAAGCAATAATGGCTATCCTGTCACCTTTGAGCTGATCTATAAAAAGGGATATCTGGTCTTTTGCTCTGTCTATCCTGCTGGGTTTGATATCCCCGGCATCCATACTTTTGGAAACATCGATACAGACGACTATATCGATCCCTTCTTTTTTTACTATCTGCACTTCTTTGTTCCACTGCGGTCGTGCAATTGCAATGATCAGGAAAAATATTGCAAAAACAAAGATCACGTTTTTCAGAGACCAATGGAAAGTGGAAAATTGCTGCATATAATAATCGTAAAATCTATTTTCGGCAAATTTTTCAAAGTTCTTTTTCCGTCTGTGATTTGCAATCCCGAGATATATCAGGAAGATCGGTATCAACAGCAGAAAAAATAATAAATACGGATTAGCCCAGTGCAT
>JAIORR010000210.1 GCA_021108055.1 Candidatus Cloacimonadota bacterium | reverse complement strand
GTTGAATAAAAAAACCCCACTCTCTTGAGCGGGGTAAAAATATTGGTGCAGAAGGCGGGACTTGAACCCGCACACCCAGAAAAGGGCACAAGATCCTTAGTCTTGCGTGTCTGCCAATTCCACCACTTCTGCGTTTATTCTGTAGCCGGTTTGCCTAAAGGTTCTTCTGTACCGGGTAAAGCCGGAAGTTCTTCATCGGCTGCACTTTTCTCGGCAGCTTCTTCTTTCATCATTTCCACAGCTTTACTGGAAGTTTTGGTTCCACCTTTCAAATGAAGTGAAAGAAGAACGCAGTTCAGAACGAAAAGAACAGCGAGTATCTGGGTAGCATTTTTAAGGAATTTGGAAGCACCTTGTCCACCCAGAACGTTTGTAGCAGTACCGCCGACCAGTCCGTCGAGAGCTCCGCCTTTACTTGATTGCGCAAGGATAACCATTATCAATGCTATCGAAATAATCACGTGTATGACCATTAATACAATATACATTCTAACTCCTAAATTTTAAAGCAGGAACACTTTTATTTTGCCGTTTTTTGGTGTCAATGAGAAAAAAGTCGATCAGCAATTATCATTTGCATTCTATCCCAGACCAATTTCTTTTCTTAAGAAAGACAGCTTTTTATAAACGATCTCGCTTGCTCTTTCGGCACCGTTCCTCAAAACTTCATCTATATAATCTTTATTATTTATCAGGTTTTCATATCTTTGGCGGATCGGAGCAATAGTCTCATTCAGTATTTCAAAAAGTTCCTGTTTTGCACTTCCCCAGCCCATACCGCCAGCCTTGTATTTTTTCCGCATTTCAGCCTGCTGCTCTTTATCTGTAAAAAGTTTGTAAAGTGCAAAGATATTGCATTTATCGGGATTTTTTGGTTCGTCCACTGTTTGTGAATTCGTAACTATTTTCATCAGAAGTTTCCGCAGCTTTTTTTCCGGAAGGAATAAAGGAATTGTATTATTGTAACTTTTACTCATTTTCCTGCCATCCAAACCAATCACAAGACCTGTTGATTCTCTGATCAGTGCAGCAGGTACCTTCAATAGTTCTTTTCCATAATTATGATTTATCGTCTGGGCAATATCTACTGCCATTTCCAGGTGTTGAGCCTGATCTTTTCCCACCGGGACAACATCGCTATCGAATTGAAGAATATCTGCCGCCATCAGAACCGGATAAGTGAAGAGACCCATATTCACGCCATCATCCAAATCTCTGCCCAGTTCAATGTTCTCGGCAACTTTTGCTTTGTAAGAATGTGCTCGATTCATCAAACCTTTCGATGTGAAAGCCATTAGAAAGATCGTTAATTCAAAAGTGCCGCCAACAGCAGATTGTTTATATAATATAGATTTATCGGGATTCAAACCCATAGCCAGCCACGTAGCTGCAACTTCATAAGTTAATTCTCGAATTTTTTTCGGATCTCTCATCGAATTCAAAGCATGATAATCTGCAATGAAATAACGAGTATCATAATTTCTTGCCAATCCTATTGCCGGTTTATACATTCCGAAATAGTTTCCAATATGTGGTAAACCGGTTGGTTTTATTCCTGTAAGTGCAACTTTGCGTTCCATACATCCTCCTGTCATCCAACTTTGAAAAAGTTTACGAGAAAGAATCTCTCTTATAAACTTTTTCAAAGTTTATCTTTCTTGTCATTCCTCACTTGATGCGGAATCTAAATTCTTTATTTGATTAGATTCCCTCCACGGGAATGACAAATAATGAAATTAGTTTTTTT
>JAIORR010000069.1 GCA_021108055.1 Candidatus Cloacimonadota bacterium | reverse complement strand
CAAACTATCTCAGATCGGGACGATCTGGCAAAACATCTGGTTCAATCGAGACGATTGAACCAACGTCAATTCACCAACTCCGAAGCATCTCTGCCGATAGCTTTTAAGGTTTGACGTACTACTTCATAATCAGCATCGGTTGAACGTACAAAATTATCTATATCCAATAATTTCACTAAAGTTTCATGACCTTCCTCTGTACCGGCAAATTCCAATAATGCATCTACAATTTTTTCTTTCATATCTTTTGGAAAATTTTTACGAAATGTAACCGTATCATTAGGTATCCAATCTGTAAAGCCAACTATTTTGATCTTTTCCATCACATCGGGATAAGTTTCTATCACGGCCCGACGCGCATCACGAGGACCATCCTCACCTTCCGGTGCCCAGAAAGTGCAGCCTACATCTGCTTTGCCATCATACACAGCGAGAATAGATTGTGGATGACCTCCGGCAAAAAAGTATTTTTCCGGCTTAATGCCCTTTCTGGCAAGCAGTGCAGACGGATACATAAAACCGGAAGTGGAAGCAGCATCCGTGTAGGCAATAATTTTCCCATCAATATCTTCTAAACTGTTAATTCCACTATCTGTTTGAGCTATAAATTGTCCTTTATATTTATCCAATCCTTTACGAACCGCCGTTAAAGCCACTTCAGCTCCAAACTTCTGATTTGCCAGAACGTAGGCGAAAGTTGCCAACCAGGCGATATCGGTCTCTTCGGTTCCCATCGCTTCGATCACAGAAGCATAGCTGGTGGGAACAGCAACTTTGAAACGATATCCTGTTCTTTCTGTAATATAATCGGCTACTTCCTTGCCGCTGGTAACGATCTTTCCTGCTTCCATAGAAGGAACAAAATACATCTTGACCGGGTTCTTTTTGGTTCCCAGTTCTGCCTGCTCTGCACAACTGAAAGTTAATAGAACAACAAAAAACAACAATAGCTTGATAAATTTCATTTTTAATCTCCTCTATTTATAATTTTTTTTAACTCTACCAGATCACTGATCTCAAAAGTAGGAATTACCCCACTTTCATTAATTCGTTTTCCCGAATTGAACCAACAGGTGTCAATACCAAAATCGCTGCCGCCTTTTATATCTGAATACAGATTATCTCCGACTATGATCGAGGAATCTCTGAAAGTCAACTTTTGAAATATATGTTCAAAGTATTTACGGTCAGGCTTGGGGAAGCCGATCTCTTCCGAAATAAAAATATGTTTAAAATACTTTGCCAGTCCGGAATTTTGGATGCGGGGATACTGCACATCGGAAAGACCATTCGTTGCCAGCGCTATTTCACATTTCCCATAAAAATATTTTACGATATCTTCTGCTCCATCCAGCAGATGAGTTCCCCGGGAAAGATATTTTAAATATACAGGACTTATTTCTTCGGGATCAAGTGACAATTTTTCCTGCAGGAAAAGTCTTCTGAATCGCTCGACCCGCAGCTTTTTGGAAGTGATCTTTTTTTCTTCAAATTCTTTCCAGATCGCCAGGTTGATCTTTTGATACTTACGATGAAATGCTTCGATATTCTGATTCACATTAAATCGGGAAAAGGTTTTCAGGAAAGCATCTTCCTCTGCTTTCTTATAATCGAAAAGCGTGCCGTCCGCATCGAATAATATCAGTTTGTAATTCATTATCCTTCCTGTTATTTTTTTTTCATTGTTGATATAGAATTTGGTGATTAGAAGTCAAATGTTTTTATCTTTCTTGTAGAGAAAAGAGACTGTCGG
>JAIORR010000196.1 GCA_021108055.1 Candidatus Cloacimonadota bacterium | reverse complement strand
TCGATAAACTTTATGGTTTCCTGAACATTGTGGGGAGATAATTTGATCCCTACATATCTAATATGAGATGATCTGCAATATTGGAATATCGTCGGCTCGATTTTTAAGTATAAGCTATGAAAATGAAAATCTTTAACAATCCCAATTATCCGGAGATCCCTTATTATTTTTCCTATTGGATTCTTAATATGTAATTTCTTTACGGCAGTCTCGTTCAAAATAATTGAACTGAGAGTATCTGCTGCAAATTCACGGGAGAACAATCTTCCGTTTTTCAATTCTATACCGAAAGTTTTAAAAAAGTTAAAATCTACCTGACAATATTCCACCTGTATTTTCTTATCCGGATCATCAAAAAGCGATTCTTGCATTATCGATCTACTATCATCCGGTGGAAGCGAAAAGCCACCCGTTACATCGATAATATTCGGGTTTCTTCTTAATTCATCAAGAAATGCTTCATAATGCTCACTGAAATCACCGCTGGTCAATTCCAAACTTAATAGCTGCTCTTTATCAAATCCCAAATTAGTATTCTTAACAAAATGAAGTTGCTTGTAAATAGTGATTGAAGAAGAAATCAAACCAATGAAAATAACCATCTGCAAACAAATTACAATACGGCGGAAAAGAGATTTCGAACTGGAAGCGGCAATCCTGCTTTCTAGAATTATCAGCGGACTAAAGCGTGAGATATAAAAAGCCACATAACTGCCGGATGCTAATCCAACCAACAGCGTTATCATAATTAGAGCAAGTGGATAAAAATAATCTTTGATATAATTAATATCCAATGGAACACGAAGAAAATTTATAATTCCCGGACGAAACAGATATGTTAAACCAATAGCAAGGAAACAGGCTATGAATGAAGTGAAAACAGATTCAAACATGATCTGTTTGATCAGGCTCTTTCTTTCTGCTCCCACTATTTTTCTAATTGCAATTTCTTTGGAACGCTTTATTGATTGTGCTGTAGAGAGAATAATGAAATTCGTGCAAGCTATAAACAGGATTAGAAAGGCAATGCTTGAAAATAAATATATATTAGAAAGATTTCCACTCCTGGTAGGATTATTTGTAAAATCATTTGAATGAAGATATATTTTCCGCAAAGGCTGCAAATTATAAGAAACCTGCATTCCTTCTTCATGATACCTGGCTGGGATTTCATTCATTTTAGCAATGAATGCTTCAGGATCTGTCCCTTTTTTTAGTAGAATATAAGTCTGATAATAATTTAGATACCATTTTTCTTCATAAGTGCCGCCACCATACCTGTTTTGAATAAATTGAGAAAATTTCTTGGCAATATCGATGTTAACCAGGAAAGGCATCCTGAAAGTAGAATTATCCGGTACATTTTTCAAAACGCCCTTCACGGTAAAATCTATGGTCTCACCATACATTCTTACGGGAATTATCTTGCCAACCGGGTTTTCGCCAGGAAAGTGTTTAGCTGCACGTGTCTCCGAAAGAAGAATATCATACGGTTCTATTAAGGCATTGTTGCGTGAGCCGTAAACAAATTCTAAGGTAAGAATATCAAGAATATCGGGATCTACACAATTGAAATAATTCTGTTCGAATATTTCATTATATTCTATTTCCACACCAATTCCTCTTGAACGGGCAACAGTTTCTACTTCGGGATATTCATCTCGCAAAACCGGTGCCAGCAGGTATGAGGTTCCGGGAGTTATCCAATCTAAGTCCTTTCTAATGGTTAGAACACGGCTGATTCTATCAGATTTTTTATTGTAAGTATCGTAGGA
>JAIORR010000017.1 GCA_021108055.1 Candidatus Cloacimonadota bacterium | reverse complement strand
TTGGGAATACACCCTCTTAGACACCACATGGCGGTGGTAGTTTGCCCATCCGGTTATGATTGGGTTGAGTTTGTATATCAACTCAGCCGTGGCCATTGTTGGATTGGCCTTAACTACCTCCCTTATTTTCTGATAAATGGATTTGATACTTTTCTTTGATGGTTTAATTAATAATTTCCGTCCGTATTTTCTTACGTTTTGACCTAAGAAATCGAAACCCTCGTGAAGATTAGTAATCTTTGTCTTTTCCAATGATAGTTCCAGACCTCTTTCATAGAGGAATATTTCTACCTTTGGTTTGACCTGATGTTCAAGGATTTCTTTGGAGATTGCAGTTATGATAAAATCATCTGCATAACGGATCAACTTCACTTTAGCCTTTTTGTCAATCCCTTCGGTTATGAAATTTTCCATGCCATCTAATGCCATATTGGCAATAATAGGCGAAATTATCCCACCTTGGGGAGTTCCGGCTTTTGTGGGAGACCATTTTTTCTTGACAATAAAACCGGCTTTGAGCCATTGCCCGAGTATATATTTCGGCAGTGGGATATTCTCTGTTGCCCATTTGTGCGAAATATTGTCGAAACATGCTTTTATGTCGGCCTCTAAAACCCATTTGGGCGACGAAGGCCATTTCAGGACATTAAAGCATTGCTCAATGGCATCGGCACAGCCCCGTACCGGCCTGAACCCATAAGAGTTAGGGTCGGCAAGGGTTTCGGCAACGGGCTCTAAAGCTAATTTGTGCAATGCCTGTTGTGCCCGGTCGTACATGACCGGTATGCCCAACGGGCGCATTTTACCATTCTTTTTGGGTATCAATACCCTTTTTAATGGCTTAGCTTTGTAGCCTTTCTGCCGAAGGTTGTGTGCCGCCGCGATTTTGTCTGTTTCTGATTTCCAAATTACACCATCAATTCCTGCAGTTTTTCCTCCTTTGTTTTCGGTAACACGCCTTATGGACAGGAGTTTGGCTTTAAATGAATGTTTAATGACCCATTGAAGTGCTTTTACCCTGTTAAAGCGTTTTTTCTTGATAGCCTCGACAATCCTTCGTTGTATAGAAACGACCGATTTCTCCATTTTGTCCCAATCAATGTTGTTCCAAAATAGAGTAACGGCAACGGCTGCACGTTGTAACTTTTGGTTACTCCCCTTGATTTGCTTATCCGTTTTTGTCTCCATAACATCGAGTTTTGTCGTTAGGACACCTGCGGGAAGTGGGCTTCCTTACGAACGGACATATTCCAGTTGGAACATGTCCTATCCTGTCCGTTACAGACAGGCATTTGCTTTTTCCCGCACGCGCTACCCGCACCCCCGTGGGCTTTCCTTACGGTTGGCTTTCCTTATTTATTTATAAGGGGCTAATCACACAATCTGTGCGAAAAGGTATGGGCTTACCATTCTGCATCTATAATCAACAAACAATACTAACTTAGGTGCTGCCTATCCACCGGGGGCATTGCTTCTGCGTACAGGGATCACATAGCCCTGTAACATATCCCCATGCCATTTTGGCTCCTGCGTATCAACACCTTTCGCAGGTTCTACTTCACGATGTTTATCAGCAGTTCACATATATCCACCATATTAGTTCGGTCTTGCCCCCGCACCGGTTGGTGTTCCGGTGTCGACTTCCCCTTGCGGTTTGGTCTCAGCGGGTTACTTTACCTTGTACTACGCACCTTGCAGTTGCCCGCAACGCACATCCGGTTGACCGCATCTGGCAAAACAGATGGTTTAATCGTTCAAAGAACGTCAAACAGTTGATTATAAACCGTTAATGTCGCAAATA
>JAIORR010000067.1 GCA_021108055.1 Candidatus Cloacimonadota bacterium | reverse complement strand
ATGAGTATGTTTTGTTATCAATGCCAGGAAACACTTGGCAACAAAGGTTGTACCGTAAATGGTATTTGCGGGAAAAAAGGAGATGTGGCAAATTTGCAAGACCTTTTGATCTATTCGTTAAAAGGTTTAGTAATTTTCCGTTCAAAAGCAAGTTTAGAAATTCGGAAAGAATATAGAGAAACTTGCAACGAATGGGATAAATTCATTGTAGAAAAAATGTTTTCTACAATTACAAATGCAAATTTTGGCAGGAACTATTTCATCGAAGCGATCAAAGAAACGATCAAAATGCGTGAGATGGTAAAAGCAAAAGTAGCAGAAATGGGAATTAAAGATGTGAAATTCGCAGACCACGATGCAGCTAATTTCACGATTACAGATGAAAACATCGATGCAAAAGCAGCAGCAGTTGGTGTTCTTGCCATGAAAAATGAAGATGTTCGCTCTCTGCGAGAGCTTCTTACTTATGGACTGAAAGGAATGGCAGCTTATGCAGATCATGCAATGCGTCTCGGCAAAGAGATCAAAGAAATTGTGATGTTCATGGAAAAAGCTCTTATTTCCACTTTGGATGATTCTTTAAGTGTGGACGAGATGGTTGCAATGGTGATGGAAGCGGGAAAATTCAGCGTCGATGCAATGGCTGTTCTCGATGCTGCGAATACGGAATCTTACGGACATCCGGAAATTACAGAAGTGAATATCGGAGTTCGCAATAATCCTGCAATTCTTATTTCAGGACACGACCTCAAAGATATGGAAGAGCTTCTTGAACAGACGAAGGGAACAGGAGTCGATGTTTACACTCACGGTGAAATGCTTCCTGCAAACTATTATCCTGCTTTTAAGAAATATGATAACTTTGTAGGAAATTACGGTAATGCCTGGTGGCAGCAGAAAGAAGAATTTGAAAAATTCAACGGAGCAATTATCTTAACTACAAACTGTCTTGTTCCACCCAAAGATTCATATAAAGATCGTGTTTTCACGACTAATGAGGTTGGATTTGACGGAGTGAAACATATCGATGAAGCTGAAAAAGGAAAACAGAAAGATTTCTCGGAAGCAATCGCTTTGGCAAAAACATTACCTGCTCCTACAGAAATTGAAACAGGTAAGATCGTAGGCGGATTTGCACATAATCAGGTTCTGGCTCTCGCAGATAAAGTCGTAGATGCTGTGAAATCCGGTGCTATCAAGAAATTCGTTGTGATGGGTGGTTGTGATGGAAGGCAGAAAGGCAGAAGTTATTATACGGATTTTGCCCAGGCACTTCCCAAAGATACTGTAATTCTCACTGCCGGTTGTGCAAAATATCGATACAATAAACTTAACCTTGGCGATATTGGCGGAATCCCTCGCGTACTCGATGCCGGACAGTGTAACGACAGTTATTCACTTGTACTGATCGCTCTTAAATTGAAGGAAGTGTTTGAACTCGACGATATCAATGATCTTCCAATTGCCTATAACATTGCCTGGTATGAGCAAAAAGCTGTTACAGTTCTGCTGGCTCTTTTATATCTTGGTGTGAAAAATATCCATCTCGGACCGACTCTTCCAGCTTTCCTTTCACCCAATGTGATCAAAGTTCTGGTAGAAAATTTCAATATCGGCGGCATCACAAATGTTGATGATGACATCAAGAATATGATTGGATAATAATATATAGCCACGAAGGACGCTAAGGAACACGAAGAAAAATAAATGTAGGGGCAGAACATTGTTCTGCCCTTATGATCTCACGAATTGAAGAGAATAAATGGTAAACACACCTCCCGACTAAAGTCGGACTCCTACGCCCAAGG
>JAIORR010000159.1 GCA_021108055.1 Candidatus Cloacimonadota bacterium | reverse complement strand
GCATAATAAGAATAATCGCTGCACCATCATTTATCCCGCATAACGAATGAACTTTAATATTATCGGTAAGCTGCTCTTTATCGAACAACCTGGAATGAAGGCGAGAATTCTTTCCGATGGCAAATGCTTTCATGGCAAGCGAAAGGGGATATGAATCTGCATTAGACTCTGCAATATCCGGCAATACAAATGCCAGCATATCATTTGATATTTTCTTTTCTATGGAAAATATTGCAGGCTTTGCAGGTAATTTATCTTTGATCAAATCAGCTTTTGTAATTTCTTTCTGCTTCCAACTCCCGAAATATTTTTCTATCAAACGCAGTACATTATCTTCTTCAAAATCTCCCGAAACAACAAGAAAACTGTTATTCGGCAAATAATAGTTCTTATAGAACAGACGCAGACTTTCCAAAGAAGCATCTTTCAATGAATTTTTATTTCCTATAATTGGAAATTTATAAGGATTTTTTCTGAAATATTCATTTGCGATCTCATCGATAAAAAAATCCTCCGGATCATTTTTGAATTGTTTCAATTCCTCGATAACTACATTCTTCTCAAATTCAAATGCAGAAACATCGTAATTTGCGTGCATAACAAGTTCAGACAGGATTTCAATACCTTCTTCAAGAAATCCGGATTGCATAGTTACAAAAAAACATGTGCTGTCATATTCCGTGTAGGCGTTTATAGACCCACCGAGATATGTAATTCTTTCCATGATGGAATTTTGCGGGAACTTTTTTGTAGATTTGAAAACAAGATGTTCTGTAAAATGCGAATAGCCTGCTTCATTTTTCTTTTCCCACGCAGAACCGATCCTGACAAACAATTGTAAGCTTACCAAGGGATTCGAATTATCTTCCGATAGGATGATCTTTAATTTGTTTTTCAGAATGTGTGATGTTGCTTTCATATTTGTTTATTGCTTCCTTATTTATTTCTTTCTACGCAAGCGTAAGCATTGTGATTATGTATAGATTCCAGGTTTTCAGATTCTACTTTGAACCATTTTATCCTGTTGTCACTTTCCAGTTTCAATGTTATTTCACGAACGATATCTTCTACAAATACCGGATTATCATAAGCTTTTTCGGTAACGTATTTCTCATCTACTCTTTTTAGAAGTGAATATACACCGCTACTGGCAGAAGATTCCACTATTTCTATAATCTCTTCCAGCCAGACGAATTCATCGAATGAGAGCTTGACAACAACCAGTGAACGCTGGCTGTGAGCACCGTAATCACTTATCTCTTTTGAACACGGACATAGTGTTGTAACGGGAACTTCCACCCCTATTATAAGTTTGAAATCTTTTTTCAAAGATGCTTCAAAAAAACAGTTATAAGAAAGAAGAGCTTTTATTCCGGATATCGGAGCTATTTTATTTATAAAATATGGAAATCTGATCTGCACGTAAGAAGCATCAGCATTTAAAGCATTCCTCACTTCTTCTAGGAATTCGGGTAGTTTTTTTATAAAATTCTCTTTGTGAAAACGATTCAGGACCTCTATGAATCTGCTCATATGGGTTCCGCGATGATGATGCGGAAGTTCTACGAAGATATCCATATCTGCAACTGTGTTTTGGATACCGTTTATCCTGTCCTCCACGATTATCGGGTAGCGTACTTTTTTCACTCCCACTTTATCTATCGTGATCTTTCGCTTATCTTCCTGACTTTGAATATCGATCTTATCTTTCATATCATCCTCTTAAACTCACGCTCTAATTACATATTTAAATCACAAATCACAAGCATCAAATAACAAATAAACTTCAAATTCAAAATTCCAATTACCAA
>JAIORR010000228.1 GCA_021108055.1 Candidatus Cloacimonadota bacterium | reverse complement strand
CCTATGACAGATAGGTTACCTTGAAAAGGGTTTTGCATCTGAAATTATTTGACAGAATGAACTCTTAATAAGTTTTTTGCGACAAGATTTTTCGAAAAAGGAAAAAGTATGATCAAAGATGTCTTTGTGATTAACAATCAATCACAGATCAAAGCCATAAGCACAGAACTTAAACTACAAATAGTTAATGAGCTTATAAAGAATAGCTGTACATGTCAGCAGCTTTCCATAAAGTTCGATGAAAGCAGGCAGAAAGTTCATTATATATTAAAGGAATTAAATAAGATCGGTTTAATTAAAAGAGTTGATCTTGGGGCAGGAAAGAAAGAAATATTTTATCGTGCAAAGGCAAGCAATTATGTTATAGATTTTTCTCTCGGTAAATATAAAGATGATCCTGCAAATTTGCATAACCGCAAATTAAAGAATTTCATACTTAAATCAAATCATAATATCGATCTTTCGAAGATAGCACATAATTTCCTGGAAAATGCGTTAAAAATGCAAGCTCATGAAAAAATACTGATCGTAACCGGTGAATACAATATGCCGTTTGTAAAAAAACTTCTCTTAGAAGCCGCCAAAAAACAGATTGCAACAACCCTTCTTTATAAGGATAAAGAAATGCTGGAAGCAAAACATAATGAGTTTTCATTAGAGACTTATAGTTGGGAAAATGAGAATTTCTACAAACTGTTAGAAGAGCATGATGTTTATCTTTATTTTAATGGTGAATCCAGAAATATTCCGCTGACCGATCCTGAAAAAAAACTTCTTCTTAGAAAAGCCTTAACAAAAAATCGGGAAATAATCCGAAAGAAAAATATCCGAATTGCTGTGATGAGAGGATTAATTAATGATAATATTTCCGAAAAGAATATCCTCTCCGAGGTTAATTTCTGGAAATCACTCGATATTGATTATCAGAAACTTGCCAACGATACGCACTCTATGATAAATGATTTTAAAAATGCCCTGACTATAGAAGTTCACAACCGCCACGGAAGCAATTTTTCTTTCAAGATAGATAAAATCTTTTGTGAATGCGGTTCGTTTACAGACTTCCCTGATCAGACACCAATTATAAACATTCCCGGAGGAGAGATATCGATCATTCCGGCAAAGAAAAGCGTTCAGGGAACAATCATAGTTTCTTCCGGTTATATCTTTGGAAAGGAAATTAAAAACCTGTCTCTGACGATTTCAAATAATAAAATAACAAAATTCCACGCAGAAAAAAATGAAGACCTGATTAAAAAAGCTATCGATAATGGCGGAACAGATGGAAAGGATATAGCCCTTATAAGTCTTGGTACAAACTACAACCTGGGTTTATCAAATATCGATCCGTCCTATAAAAATAAATCCAAAGATATTTTAACTTTATTCTGGGGTAATAACGAATCACTCGGTGGGACTATCAAAGGCTTGGTGGAATGGGAAATCCTTCTGGAAAAACCGGAAATAAAAAAAATTTCTAACATTTAAATTTCTTTTACTCTTATTGCCATTCTCGTAGGCTGTGTCAGGCTTTTTTAATCGCTTCCGTCATTCCCGTGCAAACGGGAATCCACTATTTTCCGAACTCGACTCGGGTTTAGAAAACTCGAGTCGGGTTTAATCCCCCGCCACGGTGTGTCGGACTGCTGTCGGGTATGACAGATGTGCAATATTAATTCTCTTCTCTGGAATAGTTATTGCATATTTTAGCAAAAAAAATTCAGGAGAAAAATGTATGAAAAAGAAATTAATTTATCTTGTTTTAATTTTGTTCTTCACATCACTATCCGCTCAGACAGTTCCGGATACTTTGTGGACAAGAAC
>JAIORR010000187.1 GCA_021108055.1 Candidatus Cloacimonadota bacterium | reverse complement strand
GAAAGAAATTGTTGTAGTCGGATTGAATGGATTAGGATAGTTACCAATTAATTCTGTAACATTGGGAATTAAGTTGTTTTCAGCATTCGTTGGTTCATGAATAATAAAGGCATCAGGTGATAATGGGGATTCATAACCGCCATCATAGACTGCTTTGATGTTATATGTATATTCACCGGCAGTTACATTTAAATCCAGATACAAACTATCTTCTATATTATTTGCTATCAAAGAAAGATCTCTAAATATTTTATAGTGAGAAAGTCCTCTTGTGGAAGGCATTTCCCAAGTGACTATGATGTCCAGACCTGAAGTTTCAGCATGAGGATTCTGAGGAGCAGTTAATGCAATATAAATTGTATCGACATTAGAAGGATAGGATTCGCCGGCATTGTAAACAGAAGTTACATAATACTCATATTCTCCGGTAGAAAGGGCAAGATCATCATAAGTTGTTTCATTCGGGTTTGTTATTTCATATATCAGCTCATTATTGCTGTAGATATTATAACCTAAAAGCTCACGTGTGTCATCAGGATATGATGCTTTATTCCTGTCTTTTCTATTTGTATAAGAAGAACTAACAAGGTCGGTTTTTCTATGAACGGATCGATTCCTTATTTCTAAAACAGGTTGATCCCATTCCAGGTGAACATCATTATAGCATACAACTTCAGCAATTAAATTTGAAGGTGGATAACCTTCCGGAAGTATGAAATCTATATCCGGAGTAATTAATCCTGCCGAAACATCTATTCCTGTAATTGTCTGGGAGATATAGTTCCCCAATTCTGCAGTTACATCATATGAGCCGGGATTTAATTCCAGAGAGTATTCACCAAATTCATCAGGATTTGTTGTAACATCACCGGCAGTTACAATAACATTCTGTACGTTTCCCGAGCCGCCATCCAGGGTAACAGTTCCTTCAATATAACCTGGAATAACTTCACCAAGAATAACATCATCTATATACCAGTAATTAATATTCCATGAATTACCTTCGAAAACCCAGGCTAACTGAAAGTTCGGAGAACCTACATTATTATCGTCTAAGATAATTTGTTCGGTTGTTGAGGATAGATCCTGGGCTGGCCAGGTTTGTACTACATTCCATGTAGAACCGCTATCGCTCGTAGTTTCTAATCGCAATTGGTAAGTACTTTCAAAGTGATCTATGCAGTGCTTAAATTCCAATACTAATTCATCCATACCGGTTGTATTCACTGGTTTGGAGATTAATCTTTGAACAGCAAAAGTAATTGGAGCCCAATGGAATTGTGCTTCAGGCGGTGTACCTCCTGCGTTACAACCTGTTCCCTGTACCCAGTTTATCTGTCCTGAACTTGATGTTGCAGACCAATCCATGGGAAGCCATGTATCGAAATATTCCTCGATCAGATATCCGCCTATTTGAATATCGAAAAATTCACTTTCTGAAATTCCACCGCTTGCAGTAAAATTAATATTTAGAGTTACAAAATGAGATTGAGGTGTATTCAAATCTGCGGTTGCATTAAAAGGCTGTTCGGAACTTGAATACCCGGGAATATCACCATAACTTATAGCTCCCGTTTCATTAATTGTAACATAAGGATCTTCTGTTAACAGTTCTCCTGAAACATTAAAAGCAACCGAAGAACCTGTATTACTGATAGTAATAATAATATCGACCGTTTCCCCCGGATCCCAGTGAAAATTTCCATTGCCTTGCATGGTGTCATCAATATTAAATCCACCAAACTCCAATACAGGGGCATGAGCAGTTATCGAGAAATTGCTTATCCATGTATTCGATCCGTCTGTAGCTTCCAGGGTGAAAAGAATCACATGTTCATCCGGAACAGTA
>JAIORR010000261.1 GCA_021108055.1 Candidatus Cloacimonadota bacterium | reverse complement strand
TTTTCATCAGTCAAATAGATATAAACCGGTTTGGCAGATTTTCCGGTTATGATCATATAATCGTAGCCTGCACGCTTCAAAGCCGGTCCGAAATTCCCTCCGCAATGACAATCGTGTATCGAACCTGTCAAAGGAGAACGGCTGACCAGAGTTGATCTGGCACTTGTTTGAATTTTTGTTCCGGTGAAAGGACCATTAACAAAGATCAACGGATTTTCCGCTCCGAATGGATCAGGGTTTGGTGCAATTTTATCAAGCAATGCAAAACCGAGACCTTTTCCGCCGATGTAATCCTGAAGAAGACTTTTATCTGTTTGCTCTATTTTATGAGTTCCGTAAGTTAAATTAATGTAGATACATTTTCCAGTGTAAGACATTTATTTCCTCCGTAATTTTATATTAAACCTTGCCAATTCTCGAAAACCTTCGCAACGGTTGAATTTGTAAATCGAGCAGCTTGCTCGATACTTTATTTTACAGCTTGCTCGATACTCTATTTTATAGCTTGCTGGTATCAGACAAACTATATATTATGCAAGTTCACGACCAGGCTGGCCGTGTTACTTTAAGGATATTCTATTTACTTTTATGAATACTCAAGATATCAGTCAGAATAGAGAATCCGGTTTCGATTCTTCCGGCTCCGGGACCAACTATTGTAACATCGCCAAGCAGATCGGTTGTGAATGTAAGAGCATTCGTTGCACCCATCACACCCGCAAGCGGATGAGAAAGGTCAACCATTTCCGGTGCGACCGAACCTGTAATTTTTCCATCTTTATTCTCAACTGTTCCGATTAGTTTCCAGCGTGCATTTTGCTCTTTTGCTTTTTCAATATCTTCTGAAGTGATTTTGGTGATGCCTTTGCAGGAAACATCAGATATTTCCAAAGATGCTCCCATCACGATATTTGCCAGGATAGTTACTTTTCCTCGTGCATCATAACCTTCCACATCTCCGGTCGGATCTGCTTCGGCATAACCGAGTTCCTGAGCTACTTTAAGCACTTCATCGTAATCCATTCCCTTTTCCATTTCGGAAAGCATATAATTTGTTGTGCCATTCAATATTCCGCAAATTTTGGAAATTTCGCAACCGGCAAGTGGTCCATCGATCAAGTTGATTACCGGAGTTCCGGCGCAGACAGTTCCTTCGATCAAAAAAAGTACTCCGTTCTTATCAGCGAGTTTTTTCATTTCGGGATACTTAAGAGCTGCCGGTCCTTTGTTACTTGTCACAACGTGTATCCCGGATTCGAGCGCAGCTTTACAATGTCCGATGGCTGGTCCGCCCGTATTCAAATCTGTAAAAGTAAGTTCGCAAAGAACATCAGCATTACATTCTTTAATAAGTTTGATATTATCCCAATCAACCACATCTTTAGTGAATTTCTTTTTTGCCTTTGCTTCTTCCAGCATAAAAGGAATATCCAATCCGTCAGGATTATAAACATTTCCATTTACGAAATCTGCAACTGCTACAATTTTAAAATCAAAATCGTATTTTTTTTTTAAATAATCTTTTTTCTTCAGCAGGATTTCACAAATTCCCTGTCCTACTGTTCCAAAACCTAAAAGTGCTAAATTCATTTTTCCTCCTTATTTATCCCGGCGTAGTTTTACGAAGCCGGATTTTTGCTCACGGATTTTCACAGATTAAGACGGATAAAAAAATTACGTTCATAATTCTATAAATTGCTTTTTCCTTTATTTCTTATCCGTACCCATCAGTGTTTATCTGTGAGCTTACTTTTTTGCTCACGGATTAACATAAATATAGATTTATTTTTATTTTTCATTTAAGTTTCTTATCCGTATTTATCCGTGCGTATCTGTGAGCTTATATTTATTCTTACAAT
>JAIORR010000362.1 GCA_021108055.1 Candidatus Cloacimonadota bacterium | reverse complement strand
TCTGATTTAAAAGAAGAGAAGAAACATCCAGTAGTCCATAGCCATAATAATCATCAAAACCATGATCGCCCAGGTCTATTACAGAGGAGATCAATCTACCTCTAATTTCCTCGAAGCTTAAGCCGGGTTCAAAAGAAAGAAGCAGAGCCAGGCTTCCGGCAGTGATCGGGGCAGACATTGAAGTTCCGGACTGTTCTTGATATAAATATTCTTCGATCACATCATAAGTGCTTATTATCTGATTACCCGGAGCAACGATATCGAGTTGAGGACCATAGCATGAAAAACCTGCAAGGTTCTTGTTTTTATCTACAGCACCTACGGCGAGGGTTGTGGATAATTTTGCGGGATACATAATATCGGTATTATCAAATGAAATATTACCACCGGAAGCAACAATGATGGTTCCTCTCTGATAGGCATAATAACAGGCATCTGCGATTATCTGGGAGAAATTTACGTCTCCCCAGCTCAGGTTAATTATATCTGCACCCATATCTGCCGCATAGATGATCCCGGCAGCAGCGTCATCATCTTGAAGGTAACCACCATAAAGTGATTTAAAACCGGCACGAATAACAAGAAGTTTGATATTCCAGCATATTCCGCATATTCCTTCGTTGTTATTTGTATCGGCAGCGATAATGCCGGAAACATGGGTTCCGTGATTCAAGTCGTCGGAAGGGTCATTATCTCGTTCGGTATAATCACCGAATGCGATGCTGTTTAGTTCCGGTGCATCTACGAAATCCCAACCGCGATAATCATCGATATAGCCGTTATTATCGTTGTCTATGCCATCGTCAGGAATTTCGTTGGCATTATAATAAATGTTATTTTGCAGATCGGGATGATCAAAATGCAAACCGGAATCGATCACTCCTACGATGATCTCTTCATTTCCCGTTGTATAATTCCAGGCTTGAGGGATATTGCAGTTTTCAAGATCTACTTGTTGATTAATATATTCGGGATCGTTCGGAACTATAAAAAGAGTATTTATATAGTTTGGCTGGAAATAATCGATTCCTTCAAAACTGAGATTTTTTATGTTTTCCCAATCGATATCCTCATTAAACGATACGACAAAATATTTATTTTGAGATTTATTAAGAACGGGTTTCAGATTTTTCAACTGCTTTTCTTCAAGAAAATTATCAAATTCATTCAAACCGATCTTATTCATTGTTATTTCTTTTGGTTCTGATGTCTTAAAGATCAACTGGTTAGGAACGTATTCCATTTCCGATAGAGCCGATAAAGCCAGATGAAAAGAGAGAATAATTACTATAAATTTCCAGATTTTCATTATTTTATATCCCAATTAGAATTTGTAAGAAATCTCGATCATGTGAACATCGTCGATTTCATATTTGAAGGGAACGTATGCATAATCGACCGTGATCTTTTTAATATTGATTCCAAATCCTGCCGAAATATTTTCCGTATCATAATTGAATTTATAACCTAATTTAAGATTAAACTTATTATTTAGTTCTGTTTTTATTCCGCAGGCTGCTTTCATTTCGTCATCATCGATATTTTTTATTGCTTTTAGTTCGGTAAACAAATTAATAGCTGCAAATTCAAATTTATCGATAATAGAAAGCTCACCGGTTAGCGGAAGGTCGATAGCTTCATCCTCCATTTCAGAAGTCTTTCCCAGGTGCTTTAAAGCTGCCGAAAACTTCAAGTTCTTTATTGGAGTGATGTATGTATAACCCAGATCGAAGGTATATCCGAAACTCGATGCGGTATCGATCTTTTCGTAGAGTGCGTTAACGTTTATTCCTGCATAATGATCCGGCGTTATTCGATGTCCAATATTTAAAGAAACGATCATATCCATCGGATGAAATT
>JAIORR010000259.1 GCA_021108055.1 Candidatus Cloacimonadota bacterium | reverse complement strand
CAGTAGTTATTGCCGACTACTGCTTCTCGGCACACAAAAAAAGGTAAGGGATAAATCCGCAAATACTCTCATTTATAAAAGTAGCAAAATTTTTGGGTTTTTGACCTCTTAAATTATTTACAAAAGCAAAATCGCAAAGATTTTGCGGTGCTTGTTACTGGTTGCTACTTCTCAAATTGCTGGTTGCCCTTATTTTTTTTATACATTTGTTGTGTGCTTTTTCTATCTATATTATTACTGTTTAAAGAAAATATAATCATAATTATTAATTTGTCCTTTCAGTGAATAATTCTTTCCAATTTTTAATTTATAACTAAACACAGATAAACTTTTTATTTCAAAAAAATTAATTGTGAAATTATTATTTTCTATCTCTTTGTTATAAATCATATAACTATTTACAATATTATCAGTTACTCTAATACTGTCAAGACCATTCTTTGGAATTTTAAAAAAGCCATCATCCTCAAAAAAGCTTGTAAGATTTCCGTCTGAAAATGCAAAACAAAATGGGGCATCCCCAATAGTCTGTATTGTAATAAATTTGTCATTTGTTTTTTTGCTGTCAAGAAGTATAGGTTTTCTCATTGGATAGTTTTCCATAAGTATATATTTTCCCTTAATTCGCCATTTACCAAGTTCTCCAAGAATTGGTCCTGCATATTTTGGGACAAAGGCAATAAAAAAAGACGTATCATTTCTGAATGTAATCCTGACTTGACTTGGACCTCCTGAACTGTATGCTTCCTTATTTGTTGAGTGAAATATACCAATTAAACTATCAATATTAATTTCATCATTGCTATTATCGAAACTTCTATTAATAATAATACAACTTTGAGTTTGTAACAAAAAGAACATGAAAAATATTAATATGTATCTTTTCATATGACAAATAGTCTTTTATAATTCCAACTAACGTTAAATCTATCTTACTGAAAACCAGCATTTAGATTAAATCCGACTTCTTCGGGTTTGAGTTCAAATTTAGCAATTTTTTTTCTAATATTTGACACTAATTTCATTTTCCTTTTTTGGTCAAGAAAAAGGTATTCTGTCAGCGGTTTATATTCTTCTCCTTTTGAAAGCATGTTCCAAATAATTACGGCGAGTTTTCTTGCTGTTGCACTTATGGCAGTTGCCCGTCCTTTTTTATAGTTTATTCGCCTGAAAAAATCATTTAAATGTCCTTCTTTTAAATTCCCGATTACATTTGCTGATTGTCGTAAAGATATTTTTAATCGGTTACTTCCTTTTGGAAGATGCCGGCTTAAAACTTTTCCTCCGCTGATTTTATTATTGGGAGCAAGTCTTAACCATGCAGTAAATTCTTTTGATGTTTTAAATTTTTTGATGCCTTCTAATCCTATTTCACTTATAAATGCCATAACCGTAGCATCATTTACTCCTTCAATTGCCATTAAATCAACTCCTTCAAAATATTGAAACCCGATTTGATTCATATCGGTATTTCTTATTGCATTTTTGTTCTTTCGTTTATAGGCTTTTTTTTTGCTGTATGATTTTTCTTGTTCTGATCTTTTTTGATAATTTTCTTTAACAATTTCTTGATTTCTTTGTCTGTTTCATCAATTTGTTTTTGAAGATGCAAATAAGTTTTCCATTCTTGTTTTAGTGCAAAAAAATAATCTTCACGACCATTGTATTGCAATGCTTTTGCAATTTCTTCTTCGGATTTTCTGATATTATAATGACGGTGTTTTGCAAGTTCTTTTCCTGATTTTTCTCCGCCGATAAATGCTGAAATAATCTTTTTGCCTGTTAATCCGACAATATCATTTACAACCACATCTAATCTCAAATTCATCAAACGCAAATATTTTTGCATTTTTTGAACTGTTGCACCGGACTG
>JAIORR010000343.1 GCA_021108055.1 Candidatus Cloacimonadota bacterium | reverse complement strand
GTCAATCCGTAAGGAATCTCATCCGGCAGTAAATACCAACCATTATAAGAACCTCCCCAGCCCATATTAAGATGATAATATTCGTCTGTATTATAGCCATCGACAACAAAATTATGACCGGCATCCCACGGTGGTGTTACAGATGCAAAATGAACAGGAAGTGCATCCATCATATTCTGTGCGAGCTGTTCATAAAAATCCGGAGTAGTTTCATCGATCAATTGAACACCGTTAAAATTGAATTTTAAAAAAGCCTGATATGCCTGGTTAACTCCGAAAGTACCTGAACCCTGTGAAGTGTAAACTTGCTGTGCAGCAACTCCGCAGGCAAAAACCAGTGCTGCTTTATCTGTATTGGTTACAGGTGTTTCATATAAATAATGAAATGCTAAAGTATCGAGATATACATTTAATTCCGGGAAAGAAGGGAAATCCTGCAGCAAATGATCATCATCTATCCAGTATTGACGACCGGCGTAATTGTGATAATAATCATCCGCATCATCAAAAGAAACACTATTTACGGTTCTATGATAATTGAGGATTTGAGCCATCGCGATCGAGGGACAGCCGGCAACGCTTCTGCTTCCGGTTACGGGATCCATTGGACAAAGGTTATTATAGGGAGAACTCTGCGACCAATTATCTAACAACCAACCACCTGTCGGTGTTGTTCCTTCCGGCGGCCATTGTTCAAATCTGCTGGTTTCTATATTCTCATTCAACAATTCTATCCATAGTTCATTCCTGTTGGAAATAACTCCTTCCGGTAGATTGGAAATATTTACCAAACGCAAAGGAATATCGGTTTTGAGCATTTCTAAAAGGATATTACCGCTTTCTTCATCATAAAAGTTACTGGTGAAAGAATATGCAATAATTGGTGGAAGATCATTTTCTACAGTTGTTACAATATATCCTTTTGGTTGTAACTCGAAAACACAGAATAATACATTTTCGTTGTTTTGATTAAGAATTTCATCTGACCTGATAATTGAAAAATCATTCGATTTTCCAAGTTGAGAAAGTTTTTTGTTAGCAATAATCTTGCAGGAATTAAATTCCATCTGTTTTGCAAATAAACTGAAGCCAAATAGTAGAATCGCTATTAATAAGAGCTTGGTTTTGTTTTTCATAATCCTTCCTTTTTCTTAAATTTTATTCATTACACTTTCAGGATCACCATTATTAAATCCTAACAAACAAGCAATAAATATTCCAAAATAATCACTTTGCGAAAGTTTCTCTACTGTATTTTGTGTAGAAATTCCGCAAAGGAAATTAATCTTATTCCAAAAGGAGTTCCCACGCGAGAGCGTGGGAACGAGATAAACAGCCACCGAATTTCTTCGGTGACTTTTAATGCAATTGTTCCCAATCATAATCATTCCGAAGGTTAAAAAATATTAGAAGTTAAATAACCTTCGGAATGTCATATGTCACTATTTCATCAAAATCATTTTTTTTGTGCTGGTATATCTACCATCTGATCTCATTTTGTAGAAATAAATTCCGGAACTCACCGATTTACCACTGTCATCCGTGCCATTCCAAGCAACAGAATGCTGGCCCGCTGGAAGTTGTTCATTTACAAGTTGTTTCACTTTCTGACCTTTTAGATTATAGATTACTATTTCGGTGTTTTCAGTGTTTTCAGTGTTTAATTCAAACGAGATTGTCGTAAATGGATTGAACGGATTAGGATAATTTCCAATTAATTGTGATGCTATCGGTATAATATTTTCATCTGCTGAAACTTCTGTAACATGAATATAATCTTCTTTAATGATAGTATCGGTATTATATGCGTTAGATGATGTCAATGTGACAGTATAATCTCCTGGTTCTTCATAAGTCCATACTGGATTCTGATCATACGAATCAA
>JAIORR010000005.1 GCA_021108055.1 Candidatus Cloacimonadota bacterium | reverse complement strand
CATTTTGAACTACTGAGAAATTCTCGGTAGTTGATTCTTTTATGGTAAGTTTCTTATTTCTCATAATTATTCCCCATTATCAAACTCTTTCATCAATCTCCATTCTCCAATCTCAAATCTTCAATCTCCAATCACAAATCTCCAATCGTAAATCCGCAATTCCTACGGTACTTCTATTTCATCAAACAATTTATTAACAATATCTTCCTGGGTTATCTGTTCTGCTTCTGCTTCGTATGTAAGGATAATTCGGTGACGAAGAACATCTTTTCCGATTGCCTTGACGTCATCCGGTGTAACATATCCGCGATGTTCGAGGAAGGCATGAGCTTTTGCAGCTTGTGCCAGATATATCGAAGCTCTTGGTGAAGCTCCGCAATCTATCAGACTTGTAAGTTCTTTCAGATTATTGAATTCTACAGGTTCTCTTGTTGCAAAAACCAGATCCAGGATATAGTCTTGGATCTTTGTTTCCATGTAGATATCTTTGATAATTTTGCGCATTTCAAGAATATTTTTTGGCTTTAAAACAGGTTTTATTTTTATTTCGTCATTACGAACCATTCTATCCATTATCATCTGTTCTTCATTTCTGGATGGATATTCGATCAGGAGTTTAAGCATAAAACGATCAACCTGAGCTTCCGGAAGCGGATATGTTCCTTCCTGTTCGATAGGGTTCTGGGTAGCCATAACCAGGAATGGTTTGGGGAGAGGGTAGGTTGTATCGCTGATAGTAACCTGTCTTTCCTGCATAGATTCCAAAAGAGCAGATTGCACTTTTGCAGGTGCACGATTGATCTCATCTGCCAGTATGAAATTAGCAAACAGCGGTCCTTTTTTGGGTTGGAATTCACTGGTTTTCTGATTGAATATCAACGTACCTACAAGGTCTGCCGGCAGCAGATCAGGAGTAAATTGAATCCTTTTAAAGCTTGCATCGATAGTATTTGCCATTGTTTGCACTGCCAGTGTCTTTGCCAGCCCGGGAACACCTTCCAGAAGAATGTGTCCGTCTGCCAGCAGTCCTACCAGCATTCGTTTGATCATGTAATGCTGTCCAACGATCACTTTACCGATCTCTTCGTTCAAAGTATCGATGATCTGACTTTTTTCGATTACTTTTTTATTAATTTCTTCGATATTCATTTTTCCTCCGTAATTTATCTATCTATTATTTCAGAATGAAATACATCTCCGTCGATATTTTTAAATTTTACTATTACCATGTTTTCATCAATTTCCATAACAGCATAAGAAGCAGGATTACCTCTATCATTCTCTACCTGTAAATGTCCGGGATTGATAAGGATAGTGTTTTTCTTTTTTTCAAAAGTCCACTGATGAGTATGACCATATAGAATGAAATCAGTTTGATAAGAATTTATTACAATATCTCTGATATTATGAACAAGCAGGAATTTCCATCCTTTAATTTGAGTGGTTTGAATAGAAGGGATCGAGCGGTCGATATATCCTCGATGATAAATTCCCGGTACTTTGATTATTTCTTTTTCTTCGATAAGATCAAAATTTTCATCGAGATCTTCATAATTATCACCGAGATGAAATATATGTGTTAAATTTTTTTCGTTCAAACAGGCTTTCCTCAATAAGACATGATTCTTATGAGTATCCGAGATAATTATAATCTTTTCCATTTTCATTAAAAATCCCTTTTCTTAGTAATTATAAAAAATCAAAAAATACACATTAACAATTAAGCCTTATGAAAACCTCCTTCCAGTTTTATTTACAACGTGAAAGGCATGAAAAAGTTACATTTTATTTGGAGCAGATATTCCCATCAGATCGAGAGAAATAGCAATGATGTTCTTTACTGCGGAAATAAGGTACAACCTGCTCTGACTGAGTTCAAAATGATTG
>JAIORR010000150.1 GCA_021108055.1 Candidatus Cloacimonadota bacterium | reverse complement strand
CTCCGTGTTCTCCGTGTTCTCTGTGGTTAAGAAATTGTTCGTTTTTGTTAGTTGCTAAAAAGGAGATTATGAAAAATCAAATTCAACTGGTTCTTAAAAAAAACATCTTCGATGTTCAAGGTGAAAAGATAGAAAAGAACGCTTTAAGTTTTTTGAATATTAAAACTGGGAAAATTAAAACCGGTAAAATTTTCAATATCACCTATGATTTGAGTAAAGAGGATATTCGGAAATTCGCAAATCTCGGTCTTAAAGATAAGATAATTCACGATATTTACATTAATTCTTTCTACAAAAACCCATTATATAAATCGTTCATTCTTGTATCCAAACTTCCCGGAGTTACAGATGATGAAGGGATCTCGGCTCAAAAAACACTGAATGATATTCTTGATTTGGACTTGGATACAAATAAACAACATATTTTCACAGATGATATTTATCTGATCGAAAAACATTTATCGAAAAATATTCTGAAAACTTTGGCTGAAAAACTTTTAGGTAATAAACTCATTCATCATTTTGAATACGGGAAATTCACAGGAAAGATAGAGTATATACCCGAAGTTCGGATTGAACAAAATAACGAATCCGAAACGATTTATTTGAATGTAACTGATGATGAATTGCAAAAAATTTCTAAGGATAGATTGTTGTCTCTGAATTTAGAAGAAATGAAAGCGATCCAATCCTATTTTGCAGATGAGAAAGTTAAAGAGATTCGGAAAGCAAATGATCTTCCTGAAAATCCTACGGATTGTGAATTAGAAGTTCTGGCACAAACCTGGAGTGAACATTGCAAACACAAAGAATTTGCTGCAACTATTCATTATAAAAACCTGGAAACCGGAGAAGAAGAAACAATCGAATCGCTGTTTAAGACATATATTCGTCAATCAACAGAGATCATTCGTAAAAGATTAGAAAAAGCCGGAAATAACTGGCTCTTGAAAATATTTACAGATAATGCGGGAGTAGTGAAGATAAACGATAAATCTGTTTTTGTTTGGAAGGTGGAAACTCACAATTCACCTTCTGCGATAGATCCTTATGGCGGAGCGATTACAGGAATTCTGGGAAATAATCGCGATCCGCTCGGAACAGGTATAGGTGGTGGAAAATTGCTTTTCAATACAAATGTTCTCTGCTTTGGTCCTCCGGATTATGATAAGGAACTGCTTCTCGGACAGCTTCATCCGAAACGGATTTTTGAAGGAGTTCGTCACGGAATCGAAGATGGTGGTAATAAATCCGGGATTCCCACGGTGAACGGCTCGATCATTTTTGATGATCGCTACAGCGGCAAGCCGCTTGTATATTGCGGAACAGGTGGAGTGATGCCGTATAAATTGGCTGGTGTGAATTCCTGGCTAAAACCGATCGATGACGGTGATCTGATAATTATGGCAGGAGGAAGAGTGGGCAAAGACGGGATTCACGGAGCTACATTCTCCTCTGCAGAAATAGACGAACATTCTCCGCAATCAGCCGTTCCAGAAATTGCTTTCGGACTTTATGCAGGAAGCGGTTAATCAGGGTTTAATAAAATGTTCCACAGATAATGGTGCGGGAGGTCTATCTTCATCCGTTGGAGAACTTGCCGAGATCAGCGGTGGAGCAGAAATCCATCTGGAAAAAGTACCATTGAAATATGCCAACCTGAAACCGTGGGAAATCTTCGTTTCCGAATCGCAGGAAAGAATGACTTTTGTAGTAGAAGAAGATAAAAAAGAAACTCTTTTTAAGCTCGCAAAAGAGCGTGAAGTAGAGCTTTCCGATATTGGAAAATTCACTTCAACCGGTTTTATCGATGTGCGATATGACAATGAAAAAGTTATTCTATTGGAAATGGATTTTCTGCATAGCGGAGTTCCCAA
>JAIORR010000028.1 GCA_021108055.1 Candidatus Cloacimonadota bacterium | reverse complement strand
GGGACGAAAACAAAAAACAAATGGACTCCTCGGGACGAGATTTATGCGCTGTGGCGTAAGTCCAACATGGTGTCATATCAGGAAGAAAAAAAGGAAAAATATGGAAAGTATGATCGAATTAAAAAATCTGCATAAGGTCTATGCCACCGGAACACACGCCCTCAAGGGTATCGACCTGAAAGTAAAGGAAGGTGAATTCTGTATTCTGCTGGGTCTTTCCGGTTCAGGCAAATCTACCTTACTTCGTTGTTTGAATAGACTGATAGAGCCTACATCCGGTGATATCTATATCGATGGTATAGATGTAGTGACGGCACAAGGTAAGAAACTGCGTCACATTCGACGTAAGATAGCGATGATCTTCCAGCAATTCAACCTCATAAAAAGCTTGAGTTCACTTACCAATGTTTTAACGGGAATGCTCGGATATTCTTCGCTTATTCATTCTCTCACTTTTTCCGGGCACAAAAATGATGTGAAGACTGCATTGGAGAATTTGAATCGGGTTGGACTGAAAGAGTTTGCAAATAAGAAAACCAGAAATTTAAGTGGTGGACAGCAGCAGCGCGTGGCTATTGCCCGTGCATTGATGCAGAACCCAAAAGTAATTCTGGCGGATGAACCTGTTGCCAGCCTCGATCCTGCTACTGCAGATTCCGTGATGCGATATTTGGGAGAATTAAACAAAAAAGATAAGATGACCGTTATCTGCTCGCTTCACTTTCTTAGTCTTGCCAGGAAATACGGCACACGAGTTGTTGCTTTAAAAGATGGTAAAATAGTATTCGACGGCACTCCCAAAGAAATCGATGAGAAGAAATTCAAGGAGATTTACGGCGAAGATGCAGAGGAGGTTGAGATCAGATGAAAAAAGAAAATAAATTCAAATTAAGTTTGCAGGCAATACTTACCGATCTACTGTTCTGGATATATATTTTCGGATGTGTTTCCTTTCTGATAAATCACTGGTTTGAAAAAGCGATCCCAAGCAGTTTTGTAGTGATCTTTGGTGTTGCAGCAGGATTAATATCTTTTATTCTGGGTTTGTCTGTTGCCAGGAAGATATTTCTTCCTACAAATAAAACCGATAAAAAATGGTACAAATCCTTCTGGGGTTGGTCAGTCTTTCTGATACTACTCATCACATTTGTAGTCGGTTGGAATCTGGTAGAAGTTGACCTTTATAAACTATTCACTAAATTCCGAAATGCAGGTGGCATTTTAAGCGGAATTTTCAATCCGAATATGGATATTCTTATTATATGTCTTACAGCCCTGGCAGAAACAATTTACCTGGCACTTCTTGCCACGATTTTTGCTATTCCACTGGCTTTTATATTAAGCTTTTTTGCTGCTCGCAATTTGATGCCGAGAACTTTTGTAGGGAATACAGTTTATATTATTGTGCGAACGATTGCTACTGTTTTTCGTTCTATTGAAGCAATTGTGTGGGCGATCATTTTCAGTGTGTGGGTGGGAATCGGTCCCTTTGCAGGCATGCTGGCTTTAATGATCCATTCGATTGCATCGCTCACCAAGCTCTATTCCGAGCAGATAGAAAATATCGATCCCGGTCCGGTGGAAGCAATAAAGGCAACCGGGGCGAGTACACTTCAAACCTGGATATTTGCAGTGGTTCCCCAGATCATTTCACCATATCTTGCTTTTACAATTTACAGATGGGACATCAACGTGCGTATGGCAACTATCGTCGGTTTTGTTGGTGGTGGAGGTATCGGGCTGCTTCTTCTTCAA
The DNA here is from genome assembly GCA_021108055.1 of Candidatus Cloacimonadota bacterium. Classification (GTDB taxonomy): domain Bacteria; phylum Cloacimonadota; class Cloacimonadia; order Cloacimonadales; family TCS61; genus JACNIV01. Next base: position 164 of record JAIORR010000028.1, on the reverse strand, counting down.
CAGCAGCAGCTTCTACGCTGGCAAAATGTAGGGATCATTATCTGGCTGATAGCTATCGTGGTTTGGATTATGGATATGGTGAGTGCAAAAGTGCGGGAGAAATTGCAGGAAATGTAAAAAAAGATTTAACCACAGAGATCACGGAGAACACAGAGTGGAAAAAG
>JAIORR010000125.1 GCA_021108055.1 Candidatus Cloacimonadota bacterium | reverse complement strand
ATATGCACAAAGATAATTGCAAGCGACACCCAAATTTGAGTATGTAGTTTTATTGCATATTTACACATAACAAATTAATAAACAGAAAGTTAGTGGTATTGTAATATTGAAGCGATGAATAATGCGGGTTAATAATCTAAATTGGTATTAAATTTGATTTATAAAACAGCCTCATATTATAAATCAGCTATGAAAAAAAAACTAATATATTACTCCGGCATAATATCATTAATAATATTAATGTTTACATTAATGTTTGAATTTAACCTGTTTTTATCTCCGAAAGCAAATAACATTATTGATAATCAAGACGATACAATTATTTTGATAAAAAAAGTTGATACAATTCATATCATTAATCAAACATATCTCGGAAATTTTGAACATAATTTTTATGGCGATTCTGCACCCGAATCACTTAATATAATTTGGAAAAAGCATCTCGGCAAAGGCACTACTAAAGTAGGGAAAGAAAGCAGAATTTGGTCAGGTGCCGGTTGGACAGGGCAACCATTAATGATACGTGAAAAAGATAAAAAATACATCATTCAAGGATCGTACAGTCATGAAATCAGAAAAATAGATGCCGGAACCGGAGAATTTATTTGGGAATATAAATTTGATGATGTTATAAAGGGTACAGGGTCAATTTGGTTAAACAAAAATGCCGATACCATTACTGATAAATTTGTTATCCTGCAAGGCAGCAGAAAAGGAAACAACAAAACCGGTAGTTCAAAGATTGTTCCGAGTTTCAGAGCAATATCGTATTTTTCAGGTAAAGAATTATGGAGATATAACAGCGTAAAAACAAGATGTTACAGCAGAGATGTTGACGGATCGGCAATCTTCATTAATGATACTGCATACATAGGACTTGAAAACGGAAAATTTTTAGTTTTCGATCCTAACTATAAAAATGCAGATTCAATTGACGGTATATTACAGCCTCATGTTTTTGAAGAGCATAAAATTTATAATGATAATGATGTGAAATTGCACGGAGGTAATCTTGTTATGGAAGCATCGGTATGTAGATTAAAAAACAGAATTTATATAGCAACCGGAGCAGGGCACATATACGGTTACAATCTTAAAACACACAGCATTGATTGGGATTTCTTTACAGGATCAGATATTGACGGAACCCCTGTAGTAACTCATGACAGTTGTTTAATCGTTACTATCGAAAAGGAATATATTAAAGGATCCGGCGGTGTTTTTAAATTAAATCCTGATTTGCCGCCCGACAGTTCAGTTGTTTGGTTTTTCCCGACAAAAAATAAAGAATTTCATACCTGGGCAGGCGGTATAATAGGATCAGCAACTGTAAACAGTTATTATAATAAAGACCAAAGATACAAGAACATTACTGCATTCACAGGAATTGACGGCTGGCTCTATATTGTTGATACAGATTCAATTACTGACAAAACTGTATTAGGTCCTAATTACAAAAAAGTATATCCTGTTCCTCATTTAATTTATAAATATGAAACAGGGCCATCCATCTCCACTCCAATTATAGTTCAAAATAAAATTATTGCAGCCGGATACAGAGGCATTTACTTATTTTCTTTTGATGAAGAAATGAATTTCAAACTGTTAAAGAAATTTACTGCCGGATTTGAAGCAACTCCCTTTTGCGATAACGGAAAAATCTATATTGCATCACGAAACGGATATTTGTATTGTTTTGGGGATAAAACGGATAATAGTAAAGGTAAAACTAATAATTAGACACTGCCCTAAAAAAATTACTTAATAAGATATTGTTTATTACGGTAGCAGTAGAAATAGTTTGGCATTTAACTGCTTATCGTATCTATTTACAGTAAACCCGGATAAAAATATTGGTACTACCACATATTTAGCGGAACTTTTTAAATATTGATATAAATTTAATAAATATTTTACAATGAT
>JAIORR010000285.1 GCA_021108055.1 Candidatus Cloacimonadota bacterium | reverse complement strand
CATCGTCTCCAATTCCACTATTCTCTAATAAAGTTACTGTTCTTAACGCAATCAAACTATCTCCGACGCTATCGAAAATCGTTAGCATCAAATCGTAATATCCTGCTTCTAAATCCGATGTATTCCATTCGGAAAGTGTATTATGAAAAACCTGATCTGTCGATTCTCCAATCTGTATCCAATCGGAACTTTCGATAGGAGCATAATGAAGTTTGTAATTATCAAAAGTGATGGGATTCTGTTCACCGATACTTATCCAAGCAGAACCTGTTACCTCGATTATCTCTCCAACTTCAAAGTCGGGCAGGCTGTCGATTGCGGCAAACATCACAAGAGCGGCATCTCTGGCATAAGGTTCAAGTTCGGGTAGAAAAGTGCAATTTGAAGCAAGAAAGGTCGAATATCCGTGAGCAATATTTTGGGAAGCATCAAAATTTGGTCGAGGTTCAAAACGGGTGTTTACCATAAGCAGAGTGGCATTATACCAACTGCTGGAAAAAGTTCGACAAAGTCCGTCTTCGAAATATATGAAACCATCGTCAACAGGTGAAGCGTTACTCGGGAAACCATCGGAAATCGTATTTGAAAAATAAATTTCCGATTGATCGTGGGCTTTTGATTCGGCATATCTGCAATTATCGACATAAACAACTGCATCATAATATACATACGGAAACCACATATACAATTGACAATAATTTATTTGAGCGGTGCGGTCTTCAAAAGGAAAAGATAGGTAATCATAATTCGTATAATCCTCGATATTGTTTATCGTAACATCTTCATCTATCCTAAAAACGATACAGACAAGAGACGAATTAATCGTAACAGAACTTTCCGACCAACTTTCTACTCCCCATAAAACACTGACGCAGTCTTCAAAACTAACCGAATAATCTATGCCGTCTATGCCGTTCAAATTATCATCAAACACATAATCGGGAACAATCTCCCAGTCAGGAAATTGATAATCAAACACATCTCCGTCATCCGCCCCGAGCCACGGCAAAATCGTATCACATCTCGTAAATTCAACTTCAACCGAGTCATTAATAGTCAGATCTCCCACCATATTTGCATCTACCATTGTCAGTTTGGAATTATTCCAGAGTTTACGAAAATTCCAATTTGTATAATTCGTCTGCAAAGAAGTATATTCACTATTGTCGTATTGCCTGATCTGGTAAACGACATTTCCATCGACGGTGGAATTTATTGCTTCAAATTTTGAATTATCATTAAGGGCATGGAGATATTGACAATTAAACAATTGCGGAACATGCAGATATGCTCCGTTCTGCAAAATTACTTTCCCGTTATCCTGCTGGTATAAATGACCGAAAAGTGTAAGAGTTGCGTTGTCAACAAGAAGCACACCGTCACCGAAAACAATGATGTCACCATCCTGCTGATAATCTTCGTAAATGAATGTTGTATCCGCACCCGGTCCCACATAAAGAATGTCTCTATCTCTGCTTATTGTGAATTCTTTTTCTTTGGAATAAATATGATCTTTTATGGATTGATCCCTGTTTTCATAAATATTATCTTCTAATGATAATCGATTAGGATTGTTTGTTGAAATTGATTTATTAAAATGATTCTCAAAGATAAGTTCGGTCACTTTTTCCTGTGGAAATTCAGCGAAAAGACTTACTGAAATAATACAACTGATTAAGATAAATAACGTTTTCATTTTCTCTCCTTTTTTGGAAAAGTTAAAAGCATAAATTAAAAAAGTTACATCGTTCGTCTCGTAATTTTCTTAGATTTTTTACAGAAAGTTTGATCAGTTTCTCAATTTTATTTTCCATAATACTTCCTTTTGGGAAATTTATTATGAATCATCATTTTTGGTTCCTATTACTTTATCAAGTTGTATTTGCAATAATTATTCCAAAAAAAAGACGACTGCATTCTTGTT
>JAIORR010000198.1 GCA_021108055.1 Candidatus Cloacimonadota bacterium | reverse complement strand
ATAAATATGTTGATGATCGTGGTCTTCATTGTGGGGATCTACACGATGGTCGAAATTCCCAAAGAGGAGATGCCGGCAGTCGATTTCGGTTCTTTCTTTATTATTGTTATGTATCCGGGAGTATCACCTCTGGAAATGGAGCAACTTGTAATCCAGAAAATCGAAGATGAGATTGCTGATGTGGAAAATATCGATTACATCGAATCCACAGGCTCGGAAGGGAAAGCGGTGATCTTTATAAATTTTGAACCTGATGCGGACATTGATAAAGCGGAGAACGATCTGCGGGCGGAATTGGATAAAGTGCGGGATTTGCCTGATGATGCGACCGATCCTTATATGCTCCGCCTGAATATGCGGGAAGTGAACGAAATGTGTGCAGTGGTGATCGGCGGAGATTTTTCCGGAAATGCGATCAGGAAAATTTCCGAAGATGTGCGGGAAGAGCTTCTCAATATCGATTATGTTTCCAAAGTAGATATTCACGGAACGCAGGAAAGAGAGATTTGGGTAGAAGGCGATATCAATAAATTAGATGAATTCGGTTTATCGTTATCCGACTTGCAAAACGCTATTCAAATGCGAAATATGAATGTTCCTGCCGGCACCATAAAATTTGGAAAAGCCGAGTTCATCATCCGCACAGTCGGCGAATTCAGCAATGCTGAACAGATCGAAAATCTTGTGATTCGGATGGACAGCAACGGACGAGCAATGCGTGTTCGTGATGTTGCCACCGTAAAAGATACTTTGGAAGAACGCAGCATTATTTCCAAATTAGATGGAAATCCCAGCGTTACTTTGTTCGTTTATAAAAAGGCGGACGGCAATATCATCAAAGTGATGAAAGATGTTCGCCATAAGGTGGAAGAATTTAAGGAAAACATTCCGGGACTGGATGCAGCCATTCGCAACGATGGTTCGATAGATGTGAAAAATAGTATTAATACTCTCGGGAAAAGTGCTTTTTTTGGCGTGATCCTGGTTTTCTTCTCTCTTTTTATTTTTCTTGGTTGGAAGAATGCCACATTTGCGGCTATCGGTATCCCTTTCAGTTTCCTACTCACTTTTATCCTGATGCAGTATTTTGATGTTACGATGAATAACCTGACTCTGTTCGGACTGGTTCTGGTGTTGGGAATGATCGTGGATGATGCGATCATCGTGATGGAAAATGTTCATCGTTATGTGGAAATGGGAATGAATGTGAAAGATGCTGCCATCAAGGGAACTCAAGAAATTATGTGGCCCGTGATTGCGGCTGTCAGCACCACTGCTGCTGCTTTTGTTCCGATGCTGATGATGGAAGGTATGATGGGAAAATTTATGAGAGTTTTCCCGATCGTGGTCACGCTGGCACTCATTGCATCATTGTTTGAATGTCTCGTTATTCTGCCGTCTCATATCGCCGAATTTTCCAAACCACAGAAAAAGAAGAAACCTCACAAACTTCACGATGCTCTCGTCAGGAAATACAGACGGGCAATTAAATTCGCTTTAAGACATCGGTTTTTATTCATTTTATCGGTTGTTGCAGCACTTATCCTTTCTTTGATGACAATTGTATTTCGTCTTGTTCCATTTGAATTTTTCCCTTCTCAAACTCCCAAAACGATCATATTAAGGTTGCAAACTCCCATTGGAACGAACCTCGATAAAACCAACGAAGTGATTTCCGATATTGAAGAATTTATCTATCAAATGAAGGAAAGGGAAGACATTGAAGCTGTGGTGACGACTGTTGGAATGATGGCAAAAAATCACAGGTGGGATGAAAAAACCAATAATGCCCAGTTGCGGATCGACCTGAAAGACATCGATGATATGAAATTTTCTCATACCGAAATCAAGAAAGCGATCCGCTCCTACCTGGAAAAACTTCCCGGTTTATATACTTATCAATTTGCCAAACCTTCACAAGGTCCGCCTAC
>JAIORR010000174.1 GCA_021108055.1 Candidatus Cloacimonadota bacterium | reverse complement strand
ATCTATCCGCCAATATTAAAGAAAAAATTCAAATGGGACAAAAACACTTTAAAGATAAAGATCCTGGAAGAACTGGAAAATAATACAAATTACTTCTTCACTTTTTCTCGAAAGATAAAAGGTGAGCATAAAAATGTGCTGGATAAGAAAACGGTATTCATATTTTCCAGCGGGAAACTTAATGAAAACAGTATTTCCGGAAATATCGATTTTGAAGAAAAGGAAGACAGTTCCGAACTTATAAAATTTAAATTAATGACATCGGATTCTACAGAAATATTCTCGAAAGAGATAAAGGGAAATGCTTTTACTTTTGATAATCTTAACGATGTTGAACACATCCTGGAAGCTTTCATAGATAAAAATAATAACAATAAATATGATTATGAAAAAGAACCGTATTTTCACAGGATAATTTCCATTCAGAAAATATCAACAGTAAACGTAGAACTGGTTTATGGTGATACACTCAAACCAAATATCAAATCTGCAAAAGTTCTATGGGATAACCAGTTGAAATTAAAATTCTCGGAAAAAGTGAAACAATTCTCTAAAATTAAAATTGCATCTTCCGATTCTCTGGAAATACCATTGGAAGTAGTTGCATATTCTTTGAAGGATGAAGAAATATCCATTATTACCGGAAAAATGGATACATTGAAATATAAAGTAATGTTTAAAGAACTGGACAGACGAGAGTTACATTTTATTTAATGGGATCACTGTTCGCGATACAATTGCTCCTTTAATTTTATCCACAATTCCCAGGAACGGTTCAACCATAAGTACACTCTATCCGGAAATAACCATCCTTTTTTCTGAGATCATCCTGCAGGATAACTTTCACGTTAGCTTTATCGAGGTGGAAACAGGAAGGAAGATCGAACCTGTAATTTTAAAAAATGATTCCGATGAATATAGGATAAAGCCCAAAGAAAGTTTGGTAAATTACTCTTCTTATAGATGCTTAATTAATGTTTTAGATGCAGAGAATAACGAAATTGAAAGAGATTATGAATTAAATTTTATTCCGATAATAAGGTAAAAAATATTCCTGTTTAGAATATCATTTTTAACAATCAAACAATTTGCTAATTACATACAAGATAGTAGATTATAAGAATATATCACAAAAAGCATATCTATAAAATATGCACGTATCTTCACATATTGCAAAGAGATAAGAAAGTGAAAATGTTCCCAAACAGATTTATTTACTTGACATAATATTGTCATTTGTACCAATTTGAACCCGAGACGGCTTCATAGCTGTTTCTATAGATGTGTGTTAACGTCGAAAAATAAATTATTGATCTGTTAATATCGCAAAGAAAAAAAATTGTGTGTGGAAAAAAAATATTTAATTCAAAAAAAAGAGGAGAGAAAAATGAAAAAGTTTTTAGTTATTTTATTAGGATTATGTTTAGCAACATCTATGTTCGCTCATGAAGTATTTATGAGTGCACCGATTATCGTTCCGGATGGTCAGGCAGATGAAGATGGCGGTTGGACTGCAGATTATGTTGGATTAAGCTGGAAAGCAGCAAATGATTATTGTGCAGATTTTAATTTAACTCCGGCAGTTTTGGGTCAAACCCCTGCAATCGGTATCAACAGAGCCTGGAAACAACTTAAAGTCTGTGATTTCTTTGATATCAGATTTGGTAAAGACCAGTATGCTTTTGGAAGACTTACATCCGGTAAACCTTCAAAGAATCTGCAATATGCTGGATTAACTGTAGCCGGTGCTGAAATGATGGTTAAACTTCTGGGTGATGTTTCCGGCTTAGGCTGGTCGTTATACTATGCTAACTATGATGCTAAAGTTGTTTGGGACGTCTATGCTGCAGATATGGGTGGACGTTTCACTTATACTGTTGCCGGTGCAAACCTCGGTGCTGCAATTATGATGGATAATACATCTG
>JAIORR010000361.1 GCA_021108055.1 Candidatus Cloacimonadota bacterium | reverse complement strand
GCAAAAGTTTTCAAAGCTTTATCATAAAGAGAAGTTTTTTCTTTGGGATATCCAAATGGACTCATAGCAACAATACGGATTTTATCCGGAATTTCAAGTATTTCTTTAACTTTTTTCTCATTGAATCCTGCCAGCCAGCAGGAACCAATTCCGTGATTCCAGGCAGCCAACATCATTTGCTGAAAAGCGATTGCTACATCTACCAGATAATAATCCTGATCGTTCATTGTTCCGCTTTTTGCAGGATCGGCACAAGCTACAACAACTGCCGGAGCATCTTTGATAAAGAAATTTACTTTACCAATAAGTCCGCTTTTCAGGGCGAGCTTTTTCTTTGTATTTTTATCACGAACAACGATAAATCGCCAGCATTGCCGATTTTGAAAAGAAGGAGACAGACGAGCTGCCTCCATTATTTTTTCCAGTATTTGAGAAGTAATCTTTTTTTCTGTAAAACTTCGTATGCTTCTGCGAGAGAGAATTACATTTTCAAATTCCATTTAGAAAGAAATACCGATACCTGCATTGACGACGCTGTATTTTGAAATTGTGTAATCGGCATAAAGTTTAAGCAAAAGAAGGCTGTAACGAACACCGAAAGTTGTACGGAAATTATTATCTCCTTCAATCTCAAAGTCAATATCCAAAGGTTGTAAATCAAAAGAAGTCGTATCTTCATTATAAAACATTATTTCGGTTTCATAATCAGCAGTCAATTTTGTACTTTCATAACCCAAACCACCATATAGTGTCCACATTAACAGCTTTTTACTGATCTCTGCATTTACTGCAAAGTTATTCAATTCCAGAATATCACCAACCACCATAGATTGATAGGCTCCCTGAATTGCAATGTCGATAGGAATAAGAGGAATATACTGGCTAACACTGTGTTTCAAGCCAATCCCCCAGAAACCAACTTCTCCGATATCTTTATTAACCTCAAATTTTGGCAAACCTCTGATCATAAGTTCATTTCCAGCCGGAAGTCCGACATTAAGCTGAGGAACCATCAAAGGAACTGCCGGAAGATTTCCACCATTTGGAAGATCGATATCAAGATTAGACACATCTAAACCGGGAATAGCATCTAAGTCCGGGTTATGAATGATTGTACCACCATCTTTACCAAAAACCGTTGCGGTTTCTCCGGTTGGCTCTTCATATAAATAATAGGTCTGGGTGTTATACTCCATACTCAGATCAGGTCTTGTAGGCATAAAAGTTTTATCTTCGTCAGGCACAAAAGCCAGCATCATATTCACCATCACACCAAATCTGAACGGTTTCAGAACTTTTGCCGTATTAAATAATCCGGAATTAAAATTGGTGCCATAAGATGTTACGAACGGTTTAATATACTCCTTCCCGTTATCTTCTCCAAATTTTTCCAATTTCTCTTGTACTCCCGCAAAAAGTGAAGTGACAAAAATAACCAACAATAAACTCACAAAAAATTTCTTCATATTTACCTCCGTTTTGGTTTTGATTAATTGAATTGAATTAATTTTGTCAATCCTAAAATGTGAGTGCAAATCCAACACCAGCACTTAGGGAATGATATTTGCCATAATTATAATCAAAATTAGCATTCAATATCGCCAGTCGGAAACTAACGCCCAACGTTAATCTGGCACTATTTTCTCCCTCAACTTCAAATCGTATCTTATGCACTTCCCAATCTCCGTCAAAGTTCTCATATTGCATATCATATTTTAGTTTGGTTACTGTATTTTCCAGCATCAACCCGCCATACGGGATAAAATTCAGCATTTTGTAACCATACGTTTTACTTACGTTTATTCCCAGTGCTGTGGATTCTACTGTCAGAATATCTCCAATAGATAATGTCTGCCCAAAAACTGAAGCACAAATATCCAGGGGTAATTCCTTTTTCAACCAGGAATTAGGATTGTGTTGAATCCCAAAACCGAAATATTCAAAACTTCCCATATCGTCTTCA
>JAIORR010000176.1 GCA_021108055.1 Candidatus Cloacimonadota bacterium | reverse complement strand
ATGATATTATCTCGGGATCTTCTGCTTCGTTTGAAGAATAGGAATACAAAGATATCGAAGCTGTTAAATGTTGAGGATTATTCAAATGGTTTCCGTTATCAAAGAAAGCATACCAATCGGAATCTACAGGAATATCAAATTCGATAAAACCATTTGCAGCATTAGAAAATACATTGAAAGTCTCAAAAGGATCTCCAGCTTCATAAAGAGTAAAATTAGAATGATCTGCCATAAAAAAATTAACAGAACCTTCTTCTTCGATGCTGTTATAAAAATCTGTATTATCGAGATCATCCATTATAATAGCACCACTAATGATCTGATCCGGAACAGAATAATCGATCTCTAAATAATAATCATCAATATCATCAACGGGAACTGCTATTTCTGTGAAGATCACTTCCGGCATTACTCCCGGAGCATTGAAGGAATATGTGTAAGTTTGCCCGTTAATGCTGTTTGAGACTATCTCTACTACCGAATTCGGATTTGCCGGATTTCCTCCGAGACCACAATCTATACGGGCATAATAGGTTCTACCGTATCCAACGATGAAAGTACATTTTCCTTCATTATCCGTATATCCCCAATTGTCCCAACCAGATGATACTTTAAGTGTTATCTTTGCACCGTCGATCGGTACTCCATTACAATCTAAAGCATAAATAATAATAGTTGAAATTGAATCAGAATAGGTAGCTGTAACTGGTGTAAGATATCCATTACTTTTAATTTCAAATACAGAAGCAAAACTCCAGCCCCAGCCGTTATCATAAACAAGAGGATTGTTGATGGAATTATTTACAGGTTCCCAATGATGCCAGCCTTCATCCCAGAATTCATTCCAGGTATGGTCATGCGAAATTGCCAGAATACTTGTGCATGGGATAAGAGCAGAACGGCATACCGCAGCAGTCAGGTCGGCATGTTCACCGCATCTTCCGATATGCTTTCTGTAAATTCGCACGGGTTGATGGGGACGTTCATTATTAGAAGTAAAAGTCATAGATTCATTTATCCATGCTGTCATCGTTAGAATGGCATCGTCATTTGTTGTAAGGGATGCATCCCATACTACCGGACACAATGCTAACATATCCTTTAAAAGCGGATAGCCGGTATCAGAAAAATTATACAGGAAATTTCTCCAGAAATAACCATCCGGAGGATCTGCAATATTATTTGTGTGGGAAGAATTGTTTTCAATTATATCCGGGTCGATATATGCAGCAATTTCATCAGTGATCTTTGGATGAACAAGATACATATAATAGATCTCTTTGGGAACTTCAACCTGAACCATATCACCGGATTCATTAATTTTCCAGTATAGTGTAGTAGAATAATAGTTCTCGTCTGTGGTTGAAGAACCATAATCAACGATTTCTACATAATCAAGATTACTATCTGCAATATACATCAATATGGCATTATCGACGAACATATTCGGGTTACTGTAACCGGAAGAAAGATATGCGACAGAAGAATTTGCAATTGAAAAAGCAATTTCGTCGATATATGGGTCTGACATTGTATTGATTATCTCTGCCCAGGCTGCCTGATTACTATCAGAAAGCTGGCGGAAAACATTCTTCAGATCTGCTTGCATCCAGGCTGGAGATCTATCGATTGCTTCCACTGCTTCCGGTATCAATTCTTCGAAATTCGTTATTATTTCTATGTTCTCCTCAATGTTGTCAAATTCAACTCCAAGATATTTTCCGGGTCGCAGGAAAGAATCGAGATTGTAACTTTCGATCAATTCCCAGTCTCTTCTGCAAGAAATCTCAGTTTCATCTTTTTTTGTTTTTTCTCTAACAACCGGAGTATAAACTTCAGCCTGTCCTGTAATTGTAAATTTCTTTGGCAGAATTTCCTTATGTGTACAGCCACGGACTTTCTCTGCATTCAAGATTGTAATAACGAATAAAATTAAAACAATAAAAATAAATAATCTGGTTTTCATAAGACCTCCATTTATTTTGAATAATACAA
>JAIORR010000336.1 GCA_021108055.1 Candidatus Cloacimonadota bacterium | reverse complement strand
TCTTCCTTTTTTGTTCCAACAATAATTGCAGCGGGAAAGAGTATTACATAAGCTATTATCAGCAGGATAGGGGATATGGTCTTATCGCCTGTTCCCATAATAATATAACCGGCGATGGTCGTCAGGATCGCTACTATCAGCAGGATCATATTTAATTTAGTAAAAACGAATTTCATCATTTCTCCTTGAATAATGTCTTTAACAGTTTATTAGATAATTTTACAGATTCATCTTCATTTCCAAGTTCCACAGCTAATTTCAAGTATTTCTTTGCTTTGTTTTTTTTATTTAATTTTAAATAAATTTCTCCGAGGTGATAAGCGATCTCGCTGTTTTCAATTTTTTTCGTTAATGGAATTTTCATTGCTTTTATCGCTTTTTTCGTTTCTCCCATCTTAAAATATAACCATGCCAGGCTGTCCCATATCATCTCATTTTCCGGATCGATATCGAGGGCTTTTTTCAGCAATGTTTCCGCATAACTATATTTTTGTTCCATATTATTTTTTGCTATCAGGTAGCCGAGGGCATTAAGAATATCCGCATCATTGGGAAAGAGTTTTACTCCTTTTTCCATCAGGGAGACAAGGTTTTCGATAGAATCATATTTTTCTGCCAGGAACGAATATCTGATAAAAGTGGAAATATGTGGAGTCGGGTTTTCCCGGATTTCATTTTTTAATATGGAAAAAGATAAAGAATCATTTTCCACGATCAACATACCGGCAATGATCTCGTTAGAGGTAAATTCGGTAATTTCGGATTCTTCCAGCAGCTCTTTTGCCTTTTGTAAGTTCAGAGAATTTTGTAAATACATGGCAGCAGTAATAATGAGTAATTCATTTTCTTTTAAAAAATCTAAAGAGAGATTATTTAGATGTATTAATGCTTTTTCTTTTTCTTCCAGCCGGGTATAGAAAATTCCCAGCAGGTAGTCTGCGAATTCTTTATTTTCGGTTCGTTCATAGAAAAGTTCAAATGTATTTTTCAGTTTGTTCTTTTCTTCATCGGTTTCAAGGTTATATTCCAGGATAAGATTACGAAGAACATTCACATTATTACATTTTATAAAGTACTCGACCGCTTTTTCTTCTTTTTTTATATCCATGAATAATTTTCCGAAATAAGAATAAAAAGTAGGTTTCACATCTTCAGGCATATCATTTATTTCTTCGACCTTTCTACCTGCTCTTATCCCAATATCTACATTATCTAAATGAATAGCAGAAAAGAAAAGGAACTTGAGTATTTCGGTTGTATTTACTTTGAAACACAAGTCTTTATTTTCGATAACTTTTTCATACTGTCTTGTGGTATAATATTTTCCTATCAGGAATGTTTTCAACGGATCGGAAACATCTTTATTTTCATTTATTCTTTCCTGGATAAGTTCAAGTATTCTACCTGTATTTCCAAGTTTTTCGTGGGCAGTAAGCAAGGAAGTGAGTGTTTTTTCATCATTCCATTTAGCATAAACCTGTTTATAAATCTCGAGTCCTTTCCGGAGATCGATATCACTTATCAATTTTGCTATCCGGAGAAGTTTTTCTTTATTTTCCCAGGGAAATTCCAGAGCCTTTTCCAAAAGGCTCTGATCTGCCGGCGGATAAAACTTTTCCTGGAAAATGTAATATGCCACCAGGTTATCTATAGAAGGCTTGGTCTTGATCGCCAGCTTATAGAATTTTTTTGCTTTTTTAGGATTTTCGTCCAAACCATATATTTCCGCCAGAATCGAGAGTATCTTTTCAGAATATAGCTTTCTGGAATAGTAATCTTCTCCGAGCTTAATGACCATATCTCTGTATTCGGCATTAAAGAAAGCTTTTAATCCCAATATTTCCAGAAGTTTTTCTTTGATATAAATATTGTCCGGAGCGGAGATATCTGCATTTTTCAGGTATATTATTGCTGCTTCTATATCGTTCTGCTGCAGGGCGATCTCTGCAAAAGAGAAGTAATTTACCGAAGCCTTATTAACTGTAGCATCATCATTTTGTTCTTGTGATATTTTGTTAACAGA
>JAIORR010000189.1 GCA_021108055.1 Candidatus Cloacimonadota bacterium | reverse complement strand
TTTTTTACAGCATCTTTTTTCGATTTACCTTTGTCGATTTCAGCTTCAAGCATTTCTGTTAATTCTGCATCTGAATATTCTTTTTCCTTTGCACCTTCCACAATGATCACGAATTCACCTTTCAAGGTTATCATCTCCGGGTTTACCAGGACTTTATCAATTGTGGTTCTGTAATATGTTTCGTATAACTTTGAAAGTTCTCGTGCAATGACGATCTTCCGATTTCCAAATACTTCTTTCAGGTTGGAAAAAAATTTGAGTAATCTGTGTGGAGCTTCATAAAATATGAGTGTATCTTTGATATTTATCAGTTCTTTCAGAAGGTTATCTTTCTCCAATTTTTTTTCGGGGAGAAATCCGGCAAAATAGAATCGTTCAGAACCTAATCCCGAAGAAACCAGAGCCGGAATAAAAGCTGCTGCACCGGGAAGTGTTTCAACTCTGATATCATTCTCGATCGCAGCTTTTATAATGATCGAAGCAGGATCAGAAATGCCGGGAGTGCCGGCATCGGAAATAATGGCAACATCTTCCCCATTTTTCAGTTTATCCAGAAATTTTTCTACCCGGGAGCGTTCATTGAATTTATGGTAGCTGATCATAGGAGTTGAAATACCGTAATGTTTCAGCAATTTAGTTGAAGTACGAGTATCTTCCGCACCGATCAGAGCGACATTCTTTAAAACTTCTATCGCCCTGAACGTCATATCTGCAAGATTGCCGATAGGCGTAGGAACGATAAATAAAGTAGTTATTTGCAAATTATTTCCTCTATATCACTTTCAATTCTTTGCCAATCTTTTCAAAAGCATTCACTGCAAGATCGATATCTTCTCTACTGTGGGAAGCAGAGAGTTGAACCCGGATTCGAGCCTGCCCTTTGGGAACGACCGGATAAGCAAATCCAATAACATAGATCCCTTCATCCAGAAGTTTATCTGCAATTTTCAAGGCAAGGAGTTCATTATGCAGCATAACAGGTATGATGGCAGTTTTGCCGGGGTTAAGTTCAAATCCTGCTCTGTTCATTTTGTGCCGGAAATAGATGGCATTATCAATAACTTTATCCCTTAGTTCATGAGATTCGGAGAGCATTTCCAAAACTTTGAGTGTGGCTCCCACAACCACTGGTGGAAGCGAATTGGAAAAGAGGTAAGGTCGGGAGCGTTGGCGCAGAATCTCGATGATCTCTTTCCGCCCGGAAGTACATCCTCCTGCTGCCCCTCCCAATGCTTTTCCAAAGGTCGTTGTGATAATATCAACTCTTTCCATAACATCGCAATATTCGTGTGTGCCCTTTCCGGTTTTCCCAATATAGCCTGTGGCATGAGAATCATCCACCATCACCAGAGCATTATATCTTTCCGCCAGATCACAGATAGCATTCAGTTTGGCTATATTGCCGTCCATACTGAAAACACCATCGGTTACGATCATTTTAAATTTTGCATTTTCAGCAGATTTCAAACAGCGAATAAGGTCTTCCATATCGGAATGTTTATACCTGAACCTCTGAGCTTTGCACAAGCGAACTCCATCGATGATGGAAGCATGATTTAGAGCATCGGAAATGATGACACTATCCTTATCGAGAAGCGGATCGAAGACACCTCCATTGGCGTCGAAGCAGGCAGCATATAAAATGGTATCTTCTGTCCCCAGAAATGCTGAAACTTTCTTTTCCAATTCCTTGTGGATTTCCTGTGTTCCACAAATAAAGCGTACCGAAGAGAGTCCGTAACCCCATTTATCCAGTGTATCTTTGGCTGCCTGGATCACTTCGGGATGATTGGACAATCCGAGATAATTATTGGCACAGAAGTTTAAAACATTCCTTCCAGCCACGGTGGATAGTCTTGTACCTTGCGGTGTTGTGATGATTCGTTCTGTTTTATAAAGACCTTTTTCTTTAGCTTCTTTCAGCTTCTTTTGCAGATCTTTTTTTAAATCTCCATACATCTTTTAAACCTCTAACAATCTTCATTCTTTTGCCAAAGTTTATTTGCCGGTTTTCCTGTCAATTTTTGTGTTTTACCGGTTTATTCGATCGTA
>JAIORR010000348.1 GCA_021108055.1 Candidatus Cloacimonadota bacterium | reverse complement strand
TATGAAACGTAATTATCGAAAAAATGGAATCTCCGATAATTCCCCTCTTTTGAAAAAGAGATTGGGTCTTTATTCCGGCGAAGCCTGACAGGGGAGTTAGAAAAATAAAAAACTCTCAGCATCAGCTGGAAGTGAAATCCAGCCTACTTAGTTTAAACCGATATTTGTTCTAAAGACACGTTTTTAAATAAACTGGTCGAAGGAGTAATATGCCAAAGATTCATATAATCGACGATCAAAAAAGCATAATTAACATAATAGGATTAACCTTGCAATCTTATATACCCAAATGTGAGATAATTACTTCCCAGGATGGTTATGAAGGAATAGAGCTTGCAAAAAAAGAATTACCGGATATTATCCTTCTTGATATAATGATGCCGAGAATGGATGGATATAAAGCCTGTGAATTCTTGAAATCCTATGAAGAAACAAAAAGCATACCGATCATATTAATGACTGCTATCAAAACCAAACCGTCCGATATGGTCAAATCACTGGATATCGGAGCAGATTCTTTTCTAACAAAACCAATCAATGTCGGAGAACTTGTTGCAAAAGTAAAAATATTACTCAAGATAGGAAGGGTGGAAAAAGAACTGCGTGAAAAAAGTGATAAGTTAGATAAGATTGTAAAAAGAAAAACACATGAATTAAAAGAGAGTGAAAAAAAATACCATGCACTTATCGAACATCTCGGCGAAGGTGTAGCGATAGTAGATTGGGATGAGATTTTCACTTTTTCCAATCCTGCTTCAGATAGAATATTTGGCGTAAAAAAAGAGAAACTAGTTGGCAAGAACCTGGTTAATTTTGTTGATGATGAAAACTTTAAAATTCTAAAACAGCAGACGAAAGAAAGATCTAAGAATAGAATTTCTAATTATGAGTTGTTAATAACAAGACCGGATGGAAAAAAACGTAATATAATGATCACCGCAACTCCTATGCATGATATGAATGGTAATGTTACGGGTTCTCTGGGAATATTCAGAGATATTACAGAATGGCAAAAAGCAGAAAATATTCTAAAAGAAAAAGAACAAGAACTTAATGTGATTGCAGAATTTTCGCTCGATACGATATTCAGTATCTCAAAATCCGGTGAGATTCTTTATATTAGTAAATCCGGAAAAGATCTTTTTGGAATTGAACCGGAAAAGATCATTGGTACTTCTTTTACAAAATATGTTCCCAAAGGAGAAATTAAAAATTATTGGAATTCTTTGAAAAATGTTTTCCTGTCTAAAAAAATACATGGTTTTCAGACTTTAATAGTAAATCGCAAGGGTGATCTTGTCCCTGTAGAAATTACAGGACAGATAGTTAAGAAGAACGGGAAGTTAACAGGACAGGGAACCATAAGAGATATCACAGTTCGCAAGAGAGCAGAAGAACAGATCAAAAAAGACCTGGAAGAAAAAGAGATCCTGCTTAAAGAAGTACATCACAGAGCTAAGAATAATATGCAGATCATTTCCAGTATGATGAATTTACAATACAGAGTATTGGAAGATCCAAAACTAAAAGGATTCCTGAAAGATACGCAAAACAGGATAAGAACAATGTCCGTTATCCATGAATTATTATATTCTTCTAATAACCTGGCAAACATCAGATTAAAAAAATATATATGCATTCTCACAAATCATTTATCAAGTTCGATGTCACTTGATCCCCCCAAAATAAAAATCAAAATAAATATGAAGAATATTCTTCTGAATGTGAATCTGGCAATTCCATGTGGTTTGATAATCAATGAACTTGTCAATAATTCTTTAAAACATGCTTTCCCAAACGATAGGGCTGGAATAATAACAATATCTATGCAAAAAGAGACAAACTTAAGGTCTTCAGATCAAAAAGAAATTTACTATCACCTTATAGTAAGTGATAATGGAATTGGATTTCCGAAAGATATCGATCTGGAAAATGATAATTTTATTGGATTATTTTTAGTGAAAGTGTTAACAAAACAATTAAAAGGGAATATAAAACTTAGAAATAATAATGGAGTCAGCGTAGAGATCACTTTCAAGCAGAGAGAGATGAAAAC
>JAIORR010000132.1 GCA_021108055.1 Candidatus Cloacimonadota bacterium | reverse complement strand
CATAGAGAGA
This sequence comes from Candidatus Cloacimonadota bacterium, assembly GCA_021108055.1. GTDB lineage: Bacteria > Cloacimonadota > Cloacimonadia > Cloacimonadales > TCS61 > JACNIV01. The sequence goes on along the minus strand of JAIORR010000132.1, from coordinate 2,057 downwards.
GTTGTACCTCCACCGTGACCGGAATCTTTTTTTATTAAAAGCAGGATCGGTTCTCCATTTGGATTAGCTTCCTGCATTCGAGCAACCATCTTACGTGAATGAAGCGGATCAACGCGAGCATCATTTTCTCCTGCTGAAATCAGGATTGCAGGATAGTATGTTCCATTAATAACATTGTGATATGGTGAATATTTATAGAGATATTCGAATTGCTGCGGATCTTCAGCACTTCCATATTCATCTATCCAGAATCTGGCAGGTCCAAATTTATGATAACGGATCATATCGAGAAGAGGAACACCACAACTTACAACCTTGAATAATTCTGGTCTTTGAACGGTTACTGCTCCCACCAGAAGTCCGCCATTACTTCCGCCAGAGATCGCCAGTTTTTCCGGATTTGTATATTTGTTTTTGATAAGCCATTCGGCAGCAGCAATAAAGTCATCAAACACATTCTGCTTGTTTCCCTTCATTCCTGCTTCATGCCATTTTTCTCCATATTCCCCGCCTCCACGCAGATTTGGAATAGCGATCATGCCACCAGCTTCAAGCCAGACAATATTCGATGTTGAAAAATAAGGAATCTGTGAATGGTTAAATCCACCATAACCGGAAAGTTTAACAGGATTATTTCCATCTTTTTTCAAATCCTTTCTATGAACAAGAAACATTGAAATTGGCGTATCATCTTTAGAGTTATACCAGACTTGTTCAGAAGTAAAATTTTCCACATCGATATCGAGCGGGAATTCTTTATAAATATTTAATTTATCATGTTCAAAATCGTATTTATAAGTAACGCTTGGATAAGTAAACGAGGAAAAACTAACCCAGATATCATCTTGCGACCAATAACCGCTCACATATCCTGTTCCGAGTGTTGGAAAAGATAGATCTCGGATATAATTACTTTCCAGAGAATATATCTTGATAACTGTGTAAGCATTATGCTGATATACAGCATAAACATGACCAGCGATCGTACTGATATAATAGAGTCTGTCTTTTTGTTCCGGTAAAAACTCCTGCCAGAATTCTCGCTGAGGATGATCAACATCGGTAATATAAACTTTCCCATTCGGAGCATCTTTATCGGTCTTTATCAGGATTTTATCATTTACAATATCTACGGAATAAGAAGCATCAAAACCAGTGGCAACAGGAATCATTATCTCATTATCAGAGCGTTTGAAATAGATCTCATTTTCGTGAAAAATTCCACGATAAAAAATAGTATATTTCCCGCATTCGGTTGTCCAGACACTATGGCTCATTTCCTTTTTATCTTCACTGTAATAAATTTTTTCATCTTCATCTGCAGGAGTTCCCAGTTCGTGGAAGTAGATCGAACGCCAGTAATTTTCTTCTCCTGCCGGAACTTCGTTCTTTAAAGGATTAGCGGAATAGTAGAAACCCGAATTATCCGGCAGCCAAGATGTAACATATTGTTTTCGACCTCTCAAAGTATCCGGCAAAATTCTTTTTGTTTCAACTTCCATGATCCTTACAAACGGATTCTCGTTTCCCGCAACAGCTTTTCCAAAAGCATAATATTTTCCATCACGAGAAGAAGAAGTTCCGCTCAAAGTTTCTGTGGCATCCCAATCATTCGGATCGATCAAAACTTCAAATTCCGCATCTTCATTTTCTTTGGTTAGAACTCTCCATTTCTCATCATCTTTTCGTTTTTCCCATAAGAAAATCCTCTCTCCATTCAGCACTTTAGACGGTCTGCCGACATCATCATAACGCCAGAGTTCATTGAATCTTTTGATTAATTTTTCTCTTTGGGAAAGAATATCCAGGATCGACCTTGAAAATTTTTCCTGTTCTTTTTCCCATTTGATAACTTCGGGATTTTTTCCATCTTCCAGCCAACGGTAATTATCTGTAATAACGATGTCGTGAAGTGTGTCTTTAACTGCTATTTTAGGAGTTTCAGGATATTTCAACTGAGCTGAAACATTTGAGAATACATAAATCATAAAAATCAAAATAAGAATCTTTTTCATCATTTTTTCCTCTTTTATTTATTCTTTTTTTTAGCAACGAAC
>JAIORR010000229.1 GCA_021108055.1 Candidatus Cloacimonadota bacterium | reverse complement strand
GTTGATCTCTACTATATAAAACACTTTACAAGTGATTTTGAAAATGTTCATTTTTATCTGAGCTCCAAAAATCAACGTCAGACTAACGAAAAGATAAAGTTGAGTACAAACACATTTTAAATGAAAAATAACGATATATTCAAGATTTGAAGTTTATAGATCAATATATTCTTCTTTCAGGTAAGAAAACTTTACTAAACTCACTTTCAAGAATTTCGCAGAACCATTAGGAAAAGATTAGGATGAAGTTTCAAATTTTGTTACAATTCAATTTACGTCATTTCACAATCGACTTAATATCAGTGTAATTTACTCAATCTATTCATTTCTCTTCTTCGTTCCAGTTCATTAAGGATTTTCTTTCGCATTCTGATGTTTTTGGGAGTTATTTCCAATAATTCATCATCATTAATATACTCAAGAGCCTGTTCCAGACTGAACTGTCTTGGAGGAACAAGCTTGATTGCATCATCAGAGCCGGAAGCACGAACATTTGTCAGCTTCTTACCCCTCACCACATTCAGCACCAGATCGTTTTCACGTGAGTGTTCTCCAACGATCATTCCGGCATACACTTCCACAACCGGTCCAATGAATAAAATTCCACGAGCCTGAAAATTGAACAGCGAATATCCTGTAGATATGCCATTTTCCATAGCGATGAGTACACCGCGGCTTTTCTTTTCCAGATCACCTTTGTAATATTCATATTCATAAAAACTATGATTGATGATACCGGTTCCACGGGTCATGGTAAGAAATTCGTTTCTGAAACCAATCAAACCGCGAGCGGGAACTTTAAATTCCAGACGGGAGTAGCCATCATTTCCTGTAACCATATTCAACATTTCACCCTTTCTGATTCCAAGCATTTCGATAACTGTTCCCACAAATTCATCTGCAACATCGATAATGGTAAGTTCGATAGGTTCCGTACGTTTTCCTTTAAGCTGACGATAAATAACTTTGGGTCTGGAAACCTGGAATTCAAAACCTTCACGCCGCATGTTCTCTATGAGAATAGAAAGTTGAAGCTCACCACGTCCTTTTACAATAAACTCATCTGCGTTTTCAGTAGGTTCAACCACTATGCTTACATTGGTTTGAAGCTCTTTTTGTAATCTATCCCAGATATTTTTGGAAGTTACATATTTTCCCTCTTTTCCGGCAAAAGGAGAATCATTGACCCTGAATGTCATTGAGAGTGTAGGTGCATCGATCTCGATAATTGGAAGTGGTTTGGGATTTTCTTTGGAAGCTGCTGTTTCTCCCACATCGACCCGTTCCATTCCGGATAAAGAAACAATATCTCCGGCATATGCTTTTTTTACTTCTTTCTTTTTTAATCCTTCATACTGAAAAATTTTGGAAATTCTATAGAGTAATCTTTCTCCATTGCGCTTTAATAGAACAACTTCTTCACCTTGACTCACTGTTCCATTTGATATTTTCCCTGTTCCTATTTTTCCCAGGTAATTATCATATTCGATGGCAGAAACTAACATTTGGAAAGGTTTGGATTCATCGCCCTCAGCATTTTTTACTTTGTGGATTATTGTTTCAAATAAAGGAATCAGATCATCATTTTTATCTTCCAATTCGTACCTGGCAAACCCATCTTTCCCTGATGCATAAAGAATCGGGAAATCTAATTGGGAATCATTTGCATTGAGGTCGCAGAACAGGTCGAACACCATATCGAGTACATCGGTAGGACGTGCATTCGGCCTGTCTATTTTATTAATTATTACAATGGGATTTAATCCAAGTTCCAGAGATTTTTTTAACACATATTTTGTTTGCGGCATCGGTCCTTCAAAAGAATCGACCAATAACAAAACAGAATCCACCATTTTCATGATGCGTTGAACTTCACCACCAAAATCAGCATGACCCGGTGTATCTACGAAATTTATTTTATAATCTTTATAGGTTACAGATGCATTCTTGGAAAATATGGTGATCCCCCGCTCTCTTTCAAGATCATTGCTGTCCATCACACACTCGGCAATGTTCTGATTTTCTCTAAAAATGCCGGATTGCTTTAAAACTGCATCTACCAGTGTGGTCTT
>JAIORR010000342.1 GCA_021108055.1 Candidatus Cloacimonadota bacterium | reverse complement strand
CTTCTGAAAGAAGTTCATCACCGCGTAAAAAATAATATGCAGATCATATCCAGCCTTCTAAAAATGCAGGCGAGCTATATAAAAGATGAAGAAGCAGGGGACCTTTTTAAAGATAGTTGTAACCGGGTTAAATCGATGGCGATTATACACGAAAAACTATATCTATCTAAGAATCTTGCTTATATCGATTTTAAGAAATATCTGGGAAGCCTTATACCGCATTTGTTCAGCTCTTATGGAGTAGAAACAAGTACTATCCAATTCGAAATCGATGTAAATAATGTTCTTCTGAATATTAACAAAGCGATTCCCTGCGGATTGATAGTGAATGAGCTTATATCGAATTCTTTGAAACATGCATTCCCGAAAGGCAGGAAAGGAATTGTGTCTATAAGCATGCATAAAGAAAAGGATGTCGATGATCCAAAAAAGCAGATGTTTATGTTTATTATCAAAGATAACGGCATTGGTCTTCCTAAGAAAATGGATGTTAAGAATACTGATTCCCTTGGATTTAAAATTATTTATGCTCTCACGGAACAGCTTCATGGAAATATTGAGCTTGACAGAAGAAAAGGATTAACAATAAAAATAAAATTTAATGTATAATGTTCTTTTATATTACTGATCCTGAACTCAAAATATAAAGGTATTATACGATTTATACAGGTTGCAAAAGATTATTTGAAGGGAGTTTGTAATGGATAAAAAGTTAAATATATTGATCCTTGAAGACAACCAAAATGATGCGGAATTGGAAGTAAAAGAACTTAAAAGGAAAGGATTTATTTTTGACTGGAAAAGAGTAGAAACGAAAAAAGATTTTATTAAAGAACTGAAAGATTTTTTACCTGACCTTGTGCTTGCCGATTACAGCCTTCCCGGCTTCGATGGATTATCTGCTTTGCAAATTACAAAAGAACGAGATCCGAATATGCCATTCATAATTGTTACCGGCAGCTTGTGTGAAGAGATAGCAATTGCCACAATGAAAGCCGGTGTTTGGGATTATGTAATGAAAGATAATCTTATCCGTCTGGGACCGGCTGTGATGGAAGCTTTGAAACGTAAGCAGGAGATCGAAAAAAGGAAACAGGCAGAAGAAGCGCAGAAAAAATCGGAAGAACAATTTCGTTTAATTGCAGAGAACACAAGTGATAATATCGGTATCACAACATTCGATCTGAAAGCAAAATATATCTATGTAAGCCCTTCTATAAAAACCGTTCTTGATTATGATCCCGAAGACTTGCTTGGTAAATCCTTTTTCGATTTTATTCATCCTGAAGATAGAAAAGTGTTATTTCCTTTGCTTAAAAAATATGTAAATTCAAAAATAAAAAAACTCCTAACAGGAAAGAAATCAACCGATAGTAAAACAATTGAGTTTCGCTTTAAAAATAAAGCTGGAAACTGGCGTTTTATGCAAAGTACTGTAAACATCGTTGGAAAGCAGCTTCTTGCTGTTACAAGAGACATCACCAAACACAAGCAGGCAGAACAAGCCTTGCTGCAATCTGAAGAACAGATGAAAACTATTTTTCAGAATTCATTCGACATCATATTAATTGTTGATATAAAAAATGGGGAAATTCTTAAAGTTAATCATGCTGTTAAAAATATTCTGGGCTACGAAAAAAACTCACTGATAGGGAAGAATTTTTCTGCTCTTTTTCCTGATAGTCCCAAAAAAAATAAAGATGAATTATTAAAAGAAATACGGGTTTATGGAGCTGTTTTTGAATCTCAACTTTTTCTTCGTTCAGATGGTTCGGTTTGTCCGATGGACCTTACGGCAACTTTGATACCTTGGGGAAATGATAAAGAAGCTCTTGTAACCCTGCGGGATGTAACCGAACGCAAACAGGCAGAAGATGCCTTAAGAGAATCCGAACAGAAATATCGGGCAGTATTGGAACAAAGTGCAGAGAATATTTATATCGTGGATACTAAAACCAGACGAATAATTGAATCTAATAAAACATTTCAGAATTTGCTCGGATATTCCGCTGATGAGATGAAACAGCTTACAATTTATGATTTTATAGCTCATTCGGAAAATAGTATTGAACAAAATGTAAATAAATTATTAAAACAAGATCGAGCTT
>JAIORR010000097.1 GCA_021108055.1 Candidatus Cloacimonadota bacterium | reverse complement strand
TTCCATTAGTCTGGTATATCGCAATGGGAGTTGCCTTTGGATTACTCCTCGGTTATGCGATTGTAATGGCAATCGGTATTTCACAGGGCAAACAACAGCTCATAAAGAAGATCAAGTTTCTGGTCTCACGTAAAAAGATAGACTTTGATATCGATAAACTTCTTCGAGGATAGTTTATTGAAAATCTAAAAAAATATAAAAGGAAGTGAAAAATGAGAAAACAAGCAAAATGGATTTTACTTATTATAATAGTTGTAATATCAACTCAGGTATTGTCTGCACAAACAAATGTTTCGGGTGAAGTTTCAGGAATATGGGAGCTTGCCAATAGTCCGTATATTGTTGTGGGAGATATTTCGATAGTTGGTGATTCCTTACTGGTGATAGAAGCAGGTGTAGAAGTTAGATTTGATGGTTTCTATCAATTCGTTGCTTATGGAATTTTATCTGCTATTGGAACCGAATCCGAACCAATCCTTTTTACAGCCAACGCCACTACACCCAGTCCCGGTGACTGGTACAATATTGAACTTTCCGATTCGTGTATAATTCAATATAGCATTATAGAATATGCCGGACAACCGGAACCAGCTACTAACAGATTTGCTATCAGGTTAAGTGGTAGTAGTGAAGTTTTGAATAATGTAATAAGACACAACAATGTTTCCGGAATTGGTGCAATGTTCGAGAGTTCTATTATCAGACGTAATTTGATCTATGATAATTCTACAGACTTCTTTGTTGGTGCCGGTATTTATTCCCAATGGTCATCTGCAAAGATTGAAAACAACACAATAGCAGATAATAACTTTGGCGGAATGTTGCATCAGGCAAATAGTGACAGCTTAACCGTGATTAATAATATTATTGTTAATAACAGTGGTGTTGGTTTTCAATATGATCAAATTACTGGAAGCCCCTTTCCAATTGCAGATTACAATAATGTGTGGGGAAATTCAACGAATTATGTTAACCTTACACCCGGAGCGAACAGCATTTCGGAAGATCCTTTATTCGTTGGGGCTGATGATTATCATCTAACTGCAGATTCTCCCTGTATCGATGCAGGTGATCCGGCTTTCCCGCTCGATCCTGACGGCACCATTGCAGATATGGGAGCTTATCCGTTTTACCAGGATTTCGAAATAGTTGTAACTGATCTTTCATACGCTGTTTTTTCGGGAGGTTTATGGTTAACCGAAGATCAGATCATCGATGAAGGTGATTCTCTGAACTTTTTTATTGTTGCCTCCGACCCTAATGGCAATGATCTGGAGTATGAATGGCTTCTTGATGGTGAAGATGTTTCAATTGAAAGTACCTACTCTTTTTTAACCGATGAAAACTCGGCAGGAGAATATGAGATCACACTCTTTCTTACCGATAATTTTGGTTACAGGAATGAATTGAATTACCTCTGGAATATTACAGTTAATGATGTATCTGGTTCCGGGGAAGTATTGATGCCTATAGTTACAAAACTCTTTCAGAACCATCCCAATCCTTTTAATCCAATCACAAACATCCAATTTGATATCAAGGAAAATGAAACTGGGGTTCTTTCAATATTCAATTTGAAGGGGCAGATAATAGAGTCTCAAAGGTTTAATTCCGGTAAACATGATTATCTGTGGAATGCAGAAAATTGTAGCTCTGGGATATATTTCTACAAATTGAAAGCAGGAAATCATGAAGAAACTAAGAAGATGATCCTCCTAAAATAAGCATCTATTATGCTGGATAGAACCAGAAGTATCACGCTCCGAAAAATTGGAGCGTTTTTTATTTATAAATTTTAAACACATAAAATGTTTGACATATAAAAGTATAAATCCTTTTTTTGAAATGTGGATAAAGAAGTGTAGAACATCTGAATTTCTAAACACTTCTGTACTTTTTAAAATCTCTTGCACTTCTTTAAAATTGTTGTTTTAACTAGTCAAAAAAGGAGTGATTTATGAAAACCTTATTTTTTGTTTTTTTCTTTATTCTTTTATCTTTTTTTCTACATGCTACCATTATTAATGTACCCGCAGACCAACCAACAATACAAGCCGGCATTAATGCAGCAGCAAATAGTGATACAGTGCTTGTACAGCCCGGAACTTATGT
>JAIORR010000136.1 GCA_021108055.1 Candidatus Cloacimonadota bacterium | reverse complement strand
TTTATTCTCATTTCTACTGCTCTTTTCGGATTGGATATTTCGGGAATTGTTTTGAATGAAAAGGGAAAACCAATTGACAATGTTATAGTTTCCACTGATTCAAAAGCAGTGATAACAGGGAAGCATGGCAGGTTCATTCTATCAGACGTTAATCCTGATCGGATAGTCACATTTCATAAGATAGGGTTTAAAGATACATCGATTATAGTTTCAGAAATCCCGAGCAGGATAATTCTTGAAACGATTGCCATTCCTGTAGATGGAATTAAAGTTTCAGGCAGAAGATCGGTGCAGCTTCTGGAAAAAACATCTCAGAAGACCGTTATTAATGTTGATGCGGAAAATAATTATAAAAACGCTGCTGATATTTTACGGGATAGAGCAGACCTTCTGATCTCCGGAACCAAGCTGCATGGCGAGCAGCAAAATGTTTCTATTCCCGGTTACAAAGCACGACACACCCTTGTCATGCTGGATGGCATTCCTTTAAATAAAAGCGGAACAGCGTTTGATATTTCCACGATTCCTGCCGAGATCATCGAAAGCATCGAGATCATAAAAGGCAGTGCATCATCTCAAGGTGGAGCAGGTGCAATGGGCGGCATCATAAATATCAACACAAAACGCTCCAGTGGAAAGTTGTCTTCATCGTTAGATCATACTTTCGGTTCATTCGGTTTGGATAAAACTTCTTTTACATTTTCGGGAGCTAATCCAAAATTTCAGTTTTTTGCATTCCTTTCCAAAAGTTATTCTCGAAATGACTTCCAATATAAACCACCCGAATATTGGCCAAATCCAGATTCGCTACGTAATCGCATAAATAATGAAAAGGAAATATATGATATTAATTTGAACATCGGTAATTCCAATTCGTTCTGTGAAATAAACTATAAATTACTTTTCCAGCATTTTTTCAAAAAACTTCCCGGCCCTGCAAATTATCCTGATTTATACAATAACAGCAGACTGAAAGGTGAGACTTATCGTCATTTAATTGCTTTATCAAAAAGATTAAAAGAATTCATCATAAAAGCAGATATGTTCAATTCAGATGAAAGAACGATCTATGACAATACAAGGTTGGAAGAACCTTTCAACAGCAATCTGTTTTATTATGTTTATGGCAGGAACTACAATCGGAACCGTGGTGTTAACATTAAACTGGAAAACCAGGTTAAAGATTTCTATTTTGACTGGGGTGGAGATTACGATCATGAGACATTTGAATATAAGGAAATAACAAACGAAGATGATTCTATCCCTGAAGTGTTTCGAGAGAATTTTGGTGTTTTTGGAAATACAAAATTGCAGAAGTCTTTTTTTCTATCTAAAACGAGCCTGACAGCTTCTATTAGATGGGATCGGACTACCGGATTCAAAGATTTCACAAGCTGGCGGATTGCACCGGAATTTTCTTATGAAAATTATTTTATTATCACTCTCGGTGGAAATGTGTCGAATGGCTTTACCTTACCATCCTTTTATGATATTTACTGGAAAGGAGATGCACAGGCTGTTGGAAACCCGGATCTATTGCCGGAAACATCTTTAAGCTGGCAGCTTTTTACGAACCTTATTCTTTATGAACATCGCGTTAAATTTACTTACAGGCATAATGACATCGATGATATGATCATCTGGTTCCTGGATTATAATCACACCTGGAAACCGGATAATATTTCTTATGTAGAAGTATCGAATTACGAACTGGAATTCAAATTGAAACCTTTCAAATTTATTGAAGTAAATGGTATCTATAACAGGACAAAAGCATTTAACCGGACACAAAACTACAATGGTAAGAAAATAATTTATACTCCCGATTATACATTTAATCTGAATCTTCAAATGAATTATAAATTGTTATCCGGAAAAATATCTTATTCAAAAACCGGTGAGCAATGGTCAACACCGGATCAATTAACGATAGAAAAACAGCTTTCTGCCTACGAACTGGTTAATGTTCAAGTATGGCATTCTGTAAATTGGAAAAAGTTTGAACTCTCAGCCGCTGTCTCTGCTAATAATGTCTTCGATGAGTTATATGAAATTTATAAATATATGCCGCAACCCGGTTTTAACTGGGAAATGAATGTTGGTTTGAAGTATGAGATGTGAATGTAATCAATAGCCTA
>JAIORR010000056.1 GCA_021108055.1 Candidatus Cloacimonadota bacterium | reverse complement strand
TAGGGGAGTTAGAAAAAATGAAATCAATTTTGCAAAAACTAAAAACCAATGAAATCCTAATTGCAGATGGTGCAATGGGCACAATGCTTTTTGCAAGAGGTCTTCAGCCTGGAAAACCACCCGAATCTGTGAACCTGAAAACTCCTGAAATCCTCGAAGAAATTGCACAAGCATATCTTGATGCTGGAGCAAAAATAATTCAAACCAACACTTTCGGAGCTTCTCCTTTGAAATTATCAGATTACGGACTTCAAGACAAAACAGAAGAGATCAACAGGATTGCAGTTGAAAGAGTTAAAAAAGTTGTTGGAGACAAAGCTTATGTTTCCGGCTCGGTCGGTCCTTCCGGAAAATTATTAAAACCTTTTGGAGATACAGAACCGGAAGATATTTACAAAAGCTATGAAAGACAAATGAAAGTTCTCATAAATGCGGGTGTTGATTTGATCTGCATCGAAACAATGACAGATTTGAATGAAGCAACTCTTGCCATAAAAGCTGCAAAAAGTATCTCTCCCGAAATTCCAATTATGGCAACGATGACTTTTGACGAAACTCCACGAGGTTTTTATACAATTATGGGCGTTAGCATTGAGGATGCAGTTGTTGGACTTCAAAAAGCAGGAGCAGATATCATCGGTTCAAATTGCGGGAACGGAATCGAGAATATGATCAAGATCGCTCAAGTATTTAAGAATTTTTCCAAACTTCCGATCATAATTCAATCCAATGCAGGGATTCCTGAAATGAAAGAAGGGAAATTGATCTATTCCGAAACACCGGAATTTTTTGGAGAGAAAGCAAAAGAATTGATCAATGTTGGTGTTTCTATCATCGGAGGCTGCTGTGGAACAACACCAGAATATATTAAAGCCATTCGGAAAACAGTCGACGATCTTTAGCTCACGGATAAGCACAGATAAATACGGATAAAATATTTTGTAAAAAGACACAGTCTATAATCTAGCCAGAGGTAATATTTATTTCCATCCGAAAAGTAACACGATCAGTTTACCTGCCTTTGATATGGGCCGGTCGTGAGTATCGAGCAGGCTACTCGATTTACGGAGGAGCCATTCGGAAAACAGTCGACGATCTTTAGCTCACGGATAAGCACAGATAAATACGGATAAAATATTTTGTAAAAAAGACACAGTCTATAATCCAGCCTTTGTGTTTCTTCGCCTGTCCGGTGTAGCCTAAGCAAAAACGGGTGATCTTCGTGGCTAAACAGTCCCATAAAAAAAATTACTGTTGACTAATATATTTCAATTTATTTTATAATTTTTTCATTAGGAAATTGCTGAATGAAACGAGAGAGAAAAGAAATAATTTATCTGTGTTTATCCGTGAGATAATAAAGGATGATGATATTCGTGTTTCTTTGTGTTCTTCGTGGCAATAATATCCGTGAAAATCCGTGAGCTAAAAAAAGGAACTAAATGAAAGGCTAAAAATGAGAGAAAAGGAAATAATTTATCCGTGAAAATCCGTGAGCTAAAAAAAGGAATTAAATGAAAACCTTTGAAAAAGCTGTTCCCTATATCAGGAAGAATATTTTTAAGATTATCTTCGGGATTATTCTGATCATCATCATCGATGCAGGGCAACTGATAACTATCAAGGTAATGCAGAAAGCTATCGACGGAATCGGGAGGGAAGGATTCACAGCAACCAGCTTGTTGTATGCTTCTCTGCTGATCTTGGGAATAACCATCGTGATCACAATTTTGCGGTATTTCTGGCGAATAGCTTTCATTGGAACAGCCTGGATAATCGACCGTGACCTCAGGCAGATGTATTATGATCATCTTCTAAAACTTTCTCCAAATTTCTTTAACAAAACCAAGACAGGCGATCTGATGGCTTATGCCACCAACGATATGAACGCAGTGAGAATGCTGATCGGGTTCGGTTTTGTTGTGGGAGCAGATATCATCGTTCTTTCCATTGCATCGCTCTTTTTTATGGTTGGGATCAGTTTGCGGCTGACTTTGCTGGCGATCATTCCAATGCCGATTTTAAGCGTTATTATCATATATTTCGGAAAAGAAATTCACGGCAGGTTCCGAAAGGTTCAAAAGATATTTGCTGCAATGTCCGGCAAAGTTCAGGAAACAATTTCCGGCATCAGGGTTGT
>JAIORR010000113.1 GCA_021108055.1 Candidatus Cloacimonadota bacterium | reverse complement strand
TTTTCATTCTTCTTCCATTAAGGATTCTTCTATATTTCTTATGATCTTTATTAAAAAATCTCTATTTTCTCTACTTAAACTTTCAGATGGTTCGATTAAATTACAGGTAAGAAGATAGATGAAATGTCTGGAATGAAGATCGAGAAAATATTTATTGAAAGTACCGCTTTCCATAACCCCCTTTTCTTCTTCGAGGATGGATTTCCTTAAAACAGACAAATGCTTTTGAATCCGCTGGAAGAAAATATCCATTAACTCCCTGTTGGTATCATCCTTTTTGTTATCGATGATAACCGGCAGGAATTGGACATCCGGTTTCAAACTCGATATCAGCGTCTGGATAAAGACCTCTCTTTCTATACTCGATTCTTCTTCCGAAGTCTGAATATTTCTTTTTATATTACTGCATTCCAGCGTCATCTCCATCAGGAATATTTTATAAGTTCCAAGACCTGTAATGGAATCCGGAATTTTGTTTGCCGTATCATTGAAAGCAGTGAGAATTTTAATTGTTTGCGTAAGGTTAGCATCAAGTTCAATAAGATAATTTTTATTAAGTTCATCCTGTCCTTTGGAAATCTGTTCTGCTGACGCAGATAAACAGAGGGAAAAGATAATTAATAATATATATATTTTTTTCATAGAAGATTTATTTCAAAAAAGGGAGAAGTCATATCTTCTCCCTCTATTTGCATTATCGTTCATATTATCATTTCATTGAATCTTTAATAACCTGAGCCAGGCGTTTAACACCTTCTACGTTCTTCTCTTTTGAAACAAAAGAGAAATTAATTCTCATTGTATTTTTTCCTCCATCATCACAATAGAAAGCAGAACCAACTACAAATGCAACTTTCTTTTCAATAGCTTTTTTGAAAAGCTCATTGGCATCCATATATTCCGGTAATGTGATAAAGAGGAACAGACCGCCTTCCGGTTTTGTCCAGGTAACACCCTTTGGCATATGTTCTTCAAAGCCTTTTAGCATCAGGTCTCTTTTTTCATGATACATCTTGATGGTTTTCTTTATATTTATATCAAAATAACCATCTTTCACATATTTCACTGCCATCTTCTGAACAAAGGTAGCAGTACAAAGGTCGGTGGACTGTTTTGCCACTACTATCTTATCTGCAATATCCTTATGTGCTATCAGCCATCCGATCCTGAAACCGGGAACAAATATTTTGGAGAATGTACCCAGAATTATCACCTGACCTGTATTATCGAGAGCATACATTCTTTGTTGATGTTCACCTTCAAATCTCAATTCGCGGTAGGGACTATCTTCCACGATAAGTATATCATATTTTTTTGCGACAGCGATAATTTCTTTCCTGCGGAATTCCGGCATCGTAACACCAGCCGGGTTTTGGAAATCCGGGATCACGTAAACAAATTTTGGTTTTTCACCTTCGGATTTAAGTTTTGCCAGAGTTTCTTCAAGTTTATCCGCACTCATCCCATATTCATCAAATGGAATACCGATCATATCTGCCCCATAAGCATTAAAAGCACCAAGTCCACCGAGGTATGACGGAAGCCCCACCAGAACCTTATCTCCCCTATTGATAAATATTTTTGCCAAGAGATCTAAACCTTGCTGAGAAGCTGTGGTTATAATAACATTTTCTCTGGTGATATCCAATCCGTCTCTCTGATATGAAGCGCAAATAATATCGCGAAGTTCGGTATCTCCTTCGGTAGCTCCATATTGAAGAGCAGAACGTCCATCTTTGTCCAGAACTTCTGTAACGATCTTTTTCAAATCCTCGATGGGAAAAGTATCCGGTGAGGGAAGACCTCCGGCAAATGAAATGATCTCGGGATCCTGAGCCAGCTTTAATAATTCACGAATTGCAGACCTTTTCATTCCAAGTGCATTTACCGAAAAGATTTTTTTTAAATCACTGATCATTTTTCTTTTCTCCTTTTATTATTTATTTTATTACAAATTATTTTTTTCTTTAAGTTTATGTCTATAAAAATTTATATTACTGTTTGAACATTTTAATTTATTTTTTTAAAAAATCATAAAATCGTTTAAACTCTTTTTCATCTAAATCAATAATATTTTCTGCAATCTCATTTATAAATTCAATCAAATCATCTGAAATTTCTTCATTCATTGAGATTTTATAATAATACTCATTGTGTATCCTTTCTTGTAAAACTAATA
>JAIORR010000162.1 GCA_021108055.1 Candidatus Cloacimonadota bacterium | reverse complement strand
AAAAGGAGATTTTATGGCAAAAACAGCAACAGTTGGAAATAAAGGAAAATCCATCCGTTCGGATTGCTTTGTAACTGTAGAAATAACAAAGTCCGGTGCAATAGCTATCGATCTTCAAAGTAAAGTAAAAACTCTTTTCGGAGATTCTATTATCGATCTCTGCAAAAAAGAATTAGAATTTTTCGGTATTAAGAATTGCAGAATTAAAATCGAAGATAGCGGAGCTTTGGATTATATTCTAACTGCCCGTATCGAAGCTGCTGTAAAGATGTGCATCGAAACCGACAAAGAATTTTTATTGGAAATGCTCCCGCAAAATAAATATAAAACAAAGAAAGATTCTTATCGTCGTTCGCGGCTTTATCTTCCGGGAAACACACCCAAACTTGCCTTAAATTCTGGAATTCATAATCCTGATGGAATTATCCTCGACCTGGAAGATTCCGTGGCTCCTGCCAAAAAATTTGAAGCAACGATATTAGTGAGGAACGCACTTCGTTCTGTTGATTTTTACGGTGCGGAACGAATGGTTCGTATAAACCAGGTTCCAAAAGGATTGGATGATCTGGAATATATTGTTCCGCATAATGTTAATTTGATTCTCGTTCCAAAATGTGAAAGTGCCGAGCAGATTAAATTGGTGAACGAGAGAATTAAAGAAATTTCCAAAAAGAAAAAAGTTGAAAATCCGATCTATCTGATGCCGATAATTGAAAGTGCTCTTGGAATTATAAAGGCTTATGAAATTGCTACAGCCTCAGAAAATGTAGTTGCACTGGCAATCGGGTTGGAAGATTATACAGCAGACCTCGGAACGCAGAGAACCAAAGAAGGAAAGGAAACTTTCTTTGCCAGATGTCAAATCGTAAATGCTGCTAAAGCTGCCGGCATTCAGGCGATCGATTCTGTTTTCTCTGATGTTTCCGATATGGAAGCTCTTAAACAGAATGTGCTCGAATCCAAATCTCTCGGTTTTGACGGAATGGGTTGTATCCATCCAAGACAGATTAAAGTAATTCACGAATATTTTGCTCCAAATGAAGCAGAGATCGAAAAGGCAAAAAAGATCGTAAACGCTTTCCATATTGCCACGGAGAAAGGACTCGGTGTTGTTTCTCTCGGCTCCAAAATGATCGATCCGCCCGTGGTGAAACGAGCTCAAAGAACCATAAATATGGCAATCCAGATTGGTAAGTTAGACAAAAATTGGAGGGATGATTATGTCGGTTAAATTTATTAAAAACGCAGTCGGTAGAAAAATTCCCGAAACTATAAACAGTAAATCAGTAATTCCTTTTCAGGGAGTAGGAAAATACAAACCAACCGGCAGGAAATTTGCTCCAAAAATTTCTACCTGTGCCGATTACCCTCTCGATGGAAATAAACTGATTCCAAATCTGAAGGAAGCTCTTATCAAAGCTGGAATAAAAGACGGAATGACGATCTCGACCCATCATCATTTCCGTAATGGCGATATTCTTGCAGTCGAGATTTTCAAGATTGCTCAGGAACTGGGAATAAAAAACCTTGTGTGGTATCCTTCTGCTTCTTTCCCTTGTCAGGAACCGATCATCGAACAACTGGGAAACGGCACGATCCATCACATCGAAGGAAGTATGAATGGTCCGTTGGGTCGTTTTGCATCTCATGGAAAAATGAAAGGCGTTGGTGTTCTTCGCTCTCACGGTGGACGATATCAGGCTGTTCAAGACGGCGATGTTGTCATTGATATTGCAGTTATTGCTGCTCCCACTGCCGATCCTTTTGGAAATTCTAACGGCGTGGAAGGTCCTTCTGCCTGCGGACTCCTGGGATTTGCTCTGGCGGATTCTCAATATGCAGATAAAGTTATTGTTGTTACCGATAACCTGATAGATTTTCCCTGCATACCCTGGCAGATTCACGGCAATTATGTGGATTATGTAGTGCAGGTGGATCAGGTAGGGATCCCGGAAAAAATCGTTTCCGGAACCACACAGATAACCAAAAGCCCGGATAGACTTCATATTGCGGAAATGACAGCTCAATTCTGTGATGAAGCAGGTCTTATTAAAGATGGATTTTCATTCCAGGCTGGTGCTGGTGGAACTTCACTCTCTATTGGAATTTACTTCGGTGAAATTATGCGTAAGAAAGGAATAAAAGCACGTTTTGCCAGAGGTGGAAGTAATAAATATCTGGTCGATATGCTGGAAGAAGGTTTGGTGGAATA
>JAIORR010000037.1 GCA_021108055.1 Candidatus Cloacimonadota bacterium | reverse complement strand
TCTTTATCCCGACTTAGTAATGGTTCAGCAGATAGGAACGACTCTGGGAGCAGTTCCATACCAGGATCCGATCCCTATCTATGCAGTAAAGATATCCAATAATGTAACTGTGGACGAAGATAAACCCGCTGTGATGTTTGCCGGACAGTGTCATGCAGAAGAGGTTCTGGGAATAGAGATCACGATGTATATGATGAATGATATTATCACACGCCGCTTTCTTTCTCCCTATAATTCCTGGCTTGAAGATATCGAAATGTGGTTCGTTCCTACATATAACCCGGAAGGATTGCAGGTTGTTATGGATGGCTGGGATGTTACATTCCGGAAAAATAAAAGAGATAACAATGGAAACGGTATATTCGATTTCGACCCCGAAGCCGGCGGCGATATAGATGGTGTGGATACTAATCGTAATTATGGCTTTAACTGGATTCATGGTGATACATTGTATGCTACCGGACCCGAAGAGTGGAACGACTATTATCGTGGTCCTGCTCCATTTTCCGAAGGTGGAAATCAGGCGATCCGCTCACTGGCAGACGAGCAGCATTTTATCTATTCCATAAACTGGCATTCTTCCAGGTCGGGAAATTTTTGTGAGAAAGTAAAATATTCATATAACTGGAGTGACGTTGGTAAACATCCGCCGGATTTTGAATTGAGTGAATCTATCGGTGTGAGCGTAGCAAATCTGATAGTTAATGAAGCTGGAACCGGACATTATGAACCGGGTGCTTCTCAGGGCAGGAAAGGTCTTTCTCATGATTGGTTCTACCAGGCGCACGGAACCTTTCAGCTTCTTATAGAATGCGGAACACAGAATATCCAGCCTGATTCATTATTGATTGAAGATACCTGCGAAAGATGCACCGTGGGTGCTTATTGGATGTTGAATAGAATAATTGGTTATAATGCTCCCAAAGCAATGCTTACAGGACATATCACAGGTCAAAACACGGGGGAACCTCTGGTGGCAGAAATAATAATCGAAGAAAAGAAGTCTTCCTATTTTGCCCCGCGTCTTTCCGATGAACTTTACGGGAGATACTGGCATCCTCTTATGCCGGGAACTTATACAATCAGGGTTGTAAAGAAAGGATACGAAGAACAAATAATTAATAATGTTGTCGTAAATAATTCAAGCTGGAAAATAAAAAATGCGGAACTTATTCCCTTAAACGAGGTTATTGTAAATGGAACGGTCACTTCCGGCAGCAGCCCGTTGGATGCAACTATTATTGTAGGTTACGGAGAACATCTTCCTGCAGATACGATTTCGGTGATTAACGGCAGTTGCTCTTTTGCAACTTATGAAGGTGAACACAACATCGAAGTGATTTCTGAAGGTTATGTACCGAGTATTTCAACAGTAGATTTTCCTGCGGGAATTTATGATTTAGTAGTTGATCTTGAACCTGAAATAGTGGTTTTTGAAGAGAATTGGGAAGATGGCTTTTCTAATTGGGATGTAACCGGTGAATGGGCAATTGAGTACGATATATTTGAAGAATCAAATGTTGCTACAAATAATCCCGGTCTGGTTTCCGGTGGTTTTTATGAATTTTATTCCAACAATTCCAGTTCAATTCTAACTACTACATATCCTATAAATCTTAATGGCGTCAGTAATGATGCTGTTTTATCATTTCATCATAAATATTACACTGAACATGATATGGATTTCTGTTATGTTGATGTTTCAACTGATGGAACAAATTGGGATGAAATAGTAAATTTTTCCGGAATTAACAAAGCCTGGTATTATGTTGTGAATCCGCAAATGAATAGATACAACATCCCGATAGCAGATTATATTGATAATTATATATATATCAGATTCAGATTTGAAAGTGATGTCTCATTAACAGATCCCGGCTGGTGGATAGATGATATCAAGATCGTTTCATCAACGGGAGCTTCTATTGGAGGTGATCTACCACTTGTAAAAACAAGATTATATGGTAATTATCCGAATCCTTTCAACCCAATTACAATAATAAAATTTTCAACCACAGAGCACACGGAGAACACGGAGTTAATTATCTACAACATCAAAGGACAAAAAGTGAAAACACTTATCGATAAGAAGTTAGAAGCGGGAAATCATCAAGTAATCTGGAATGGAAAAGATGAAAACAGTAAACCTGTGAGTTCCGGAATTTATTTTTATAAACTAAAATCGGGTAAATATATTTCTACGAAGAAGATGATCCTC
>JAIORR010000249.1 GCA_021108055.1 Candidatus Cloacimonadota bacterium | reverse complement strand
GGTGTTGGGTGTTGGGTGTTGGGTGTTGGGTGTTGGGTGTTGGGTGTTGGGTGTTAGGTGTTAGGTGTTGGGTGTTGGGTGTTAGGTGTTAGGTGTTGGGATCGGAATTTTATTAAATTCACTAATTTCTTTGAAATTATTTCACATCGATTTATTATTTCACTATTTTCTTCTATAGAAATATATCCAATCTCAAAAGCTATAATCGATTGTGTTTGAACTTCTGCCGAAGAGCCCTTAGCAATATTAAAATAACGGATACTTTGTTTATTTGATCCACTTTCATCGCCTTCAGCAACATTACTTGGAATACTAACAGCAGCTTTCCGAATTTGTCCTCTCAAATCATAATCTTTAGCAAATTTATCTTTTCCGGTAAGTTTATAAATATACACAGAAAGATCCTTGGCTAATTGCCATACTTCCAATTTTCGAAAATTACCCATATTCTTTTCACCCTACTAACTATCACCAAGCACCTTATACCCAGTACCCTATACCAACTTTCATTACTACTTACTGGAATTATTACAAATTCTTAATATGCCCCTTGCCAACACCTTTGACTTTGCATCCGAGATTCAGATATTGTTTTATTTTTTCATCACTCAAAAAGTTAGAACAATCTATGATCAAAGGCTTAGTGCCGCATTTTTTTACAAGTTCTGCAGGTTCAATATTCTTATATTCCGCATGTCCAACTGCAAAAATCACAACTCCTGCTTCCGGCAGAACCTCATCAAGATCATCATATACTTTTTCGGTTTCCATTTCCGCCCAGAATTCTACATAGGAATCGTGACAGGTTACTTCTGCCCAGTTTTCTTTTAATAATCTTACAAGTGTATAAGAAGGCGAGTGTCTGGTATCTCCCAAATCTTCCAAATAGGAAACGCCCAATACTGTAACATTAACATCACGTAACTCAGGAATTTCTTCTTTTATCAGATCGACTGTATGGGTTGGCATTGTATCGTTTATATTAACCGAATTAACCGCTACTGCCAATGTGTCATCAATCTCGAACACATCTTTCATTGCCCAGTTCGCCAAAACCGGATCTTTGGTTAAACAATAACCTCCAACACCAAGGCTGGGACGCAATAAATTGTCGTGAGTACCTTTTCTTTTGCGGATGGCATCCCGCACATTGAAAATGTTTACACCGATCTTCTCGGCAAATCTTGCCCATTCCAGCGTTAAAGCAATATTGGTAGCCCTGTAAGAATTTTCCATTACCTTTGACATCTCTGAAGCATTTGTATTGTCCAACTCTGTTAAAGGATAATTTTCCACATTGAGAACATTACTGAGGAATTTCCGGGCAAGTGTTTTACTTTTATCATTCACACCGGAATATACACGCCAGAAATCCCGGATCGAACTCACATATTTGGCACCGGGCATAACCCTTTCATAAGAATGAGCCACCAGAGCAGGATTTTTTTTAATATCGATTCCTCTCTTTACGAATTCTTCTTCAATAATTGGTTTTACAATTCTCTGGCTGGTACCGGGCGGCACTGTCGTTTCTACAAGAACCAGGCAATCCGGTTTTATATGCTGACCCAATGTTCGCATTCCATCTCTGAAATGTGTAATATCGCAATATCCTTTTTCTGCTTCGCCAAAAGCCGGTTTGGTAGCATCTAATTGAATATCAACAACCACAATATCTGCAACTTCATAGGCAATATCATGCCAGGTTGCTCTGAAATTTTTCTTTTGATTAACGCAGCGTTCAAACATCTCCGGAACCTCCGCATCAGAAGAACTGACAGGTGGTATTCCTGTATTGATGACCGGCACTTTCCAGAAAGAACGATTGGAAGGTCTCTGGTGTCCGTGGACATAATACAGTGGTTTACCATTTTCATCTTCTGCATCTGCTATCACTATTGCCATTACGCAGCCTACAAAGCCCATTCCCTGAACTGTAACGATCTTCCTGCCCAGCTTTCTCTGTTCTTCCGTGATTTTTAGAACTTCTTCTTTCTCGATTCTACTTTGTTCTTCATCCGGAAGGTTAAATTCTCTTCCGTCCGGTGCTAATGAAAAGTTTTGCATAATTTCCTCTTTTTTGGGTTTTATTTATGAAAGCTAACTAACGACTTGGCGAGTTGGCGAAGTGGTGACTTGGCATGATTGCTGACCGCACCCCTTTATTTGGACCATTTTCAATGTTAGTGATTTTCATATATGAGTCAAGGTCAAAGTTTGAGTGAGCGAAGCG
>JAIORR010000173.1 GCA_021108055.1 Candidatus Cloacimonadota bacterium | reverse complement strand
GATTCGAATGCTTTTTCCCAGAAAGATTTGATCACATCCTCCGATCCGCTTCCCTGCTTGTCTTGTGTGAAAGTGAGAGCATATTTCAGGTTGCGTTGTGCGGCTTCGTGATTAGATTTCACTTTCAGAGCTTTCTTGAAATAAAGGATCGACCTTCCAACCTCATTCAAACGAAAATAACAGTTCCCGATATTATAAAAAAGATCGGCACTAATGATGCCCTCATTCTCGATACTCTTGAACCTGTCCAGAGCTTTCGAGTAATCTTTTAATTCAAAAGAAGTTACAGCATCCTCGAATACATCATCTATCTGGGTATTGGCAAATATGCCGGAATTTAACATCAAACAAATCGATATCAGAATTATATTTTTCATTTTATCCTCGATCTAAATCTTCAATTTTAAAATATCCGTAACGATATTCCGCAACAGTTTGAAATCATTATTAATATTTTCTTTGGAAAATCCGCCCGGCATAAACCGAGCCTGATTACATTTTTCAAAAAGTTCTTTAATCTTTTGTACGACACTATCAGGAAATTTCCTTTTTTCTATTTCGAATAAAAGCTGTTCTGTAGTGCTTCCACGGGCTATCTTCAGTTTATCTGCCAGGAAACTGCCAAGCCCCAACTGTGCTGCGGTATAAAACTCAAGATTAGATTCATTAACGTTCAGCGAAGCTTGTTTTAAATATTTTTTAAGGATTTTATTTGCTTTTTTTTGACGAAGATAATCGATATTTCCTGCAAGTTTTCTCTGCTCGCTCGAATATATCAGGGAGATGGGAATAAGTAGAGAAACGATAAGCCAGATGAACCAATAACCAAACGAATTGAAATAGATAAGATTATTATTTAGATCGGTTTTTTTTATAATGAATCCTATATCGCTTCCTTCCATTATCACCATGGATTGTGCTGTACTGCTGGGAATGTAGATTCCGTCACCTTCCTGAATATCGAGTTCGTAAGAACGACTGCTTTTTGTAACATATCTTTTTTCTGATGTATCGAAATATGTGAAGTCTATCGAAGGAATCGAGAAAGCTCCCTTTTCCTGGGCAATAACGAGATATTTTATCGACTTTGTGCCTGATATTTTATTCTTATTAATTTTAGTGGAGATTTCCGGATCGAGGAACCTCAGGTGCTGAATATCCGGCAGGGTTGGGATATCGAACTGTTTTAGATTGCCGGAACCTGAAATTTTCAATGTATATGTAAAAGAGTCTCCTACTTTAAGTTCGGTTTTATTTATAGAGCTTGATATTTTAAATTTTCCTACAGCTCCGCAAAAATTCATCGGTTTGTTCTCTTCCGGAAGTTCTTTAACGTTTATGTTTACAGGTTTGCTTTTTATTGGATATCGTTTTGAAGAACCAAAATCGAAGAAACTGTGAGACTGCGTTCTGATATCGACTTGTAATTCCAAAGGCGGAATTGCCAGCTTTCCGGAAGTTGTGGGAAACAATGTAATAGTCCGCATCAACATCGCATTATAGATCATACCGTTATATTTTTCTGTGGAGAAATTAATATTTTCCGGTATAAAAACATCTTCTTTCCAGAATCCCTTAAAGTTAGGTTCAGAGCCAAAAGAGAGATTCACTACTTCATATCGAGTATAGAGGATATAGTTTACAGTAACCGGTTCTTCTTTAAAAATATTTTTTTTATCCACTTTGGTAATAACAAATAGATTCTCGGAATCTGTTTGAACCGAGCTTTCCGGAAGTAGGCGGAGCTGGTTCTGTGCTTCCTTCTATAACTTTTATGTAAATTGGATCGGTTGTAATAACCTGCTTTTTGTATGTTATCGAAATTGGAGGGATGATGAAATTTCCTGTTTTCTGGGGCTGTAATGTATATGTATAATTTTTTATGACCTCGGATGTCATTTTTCCGTTGATAACTGTAAATGAAGAGGAAGATGATGACGAACTTCCAAGGTTTTTAAGATTTTTGATTTCCGGCAGGATAGGTGTTTTCACATCATTTGCGTTTTCTCCGGAAATTTCGATCGTCAGTTTCAGGTAATCCTGGATCCCGATCTTAGATTTATCTACATAAGCGTCTATCTTTATTTCCTGTGCAAACAGGAACTGCACAGTAATCGATAACAATACTATCAAAATTAACTTCTTCATTTAATCCTCTCTGCAATCAAATCATTCCGGGATATCAGCCACTGATTTTTACAGATCAAAATCTATATTTTT
>JAIORR010000231.1 GCA_021108055.1 Candidatus Cloacimonadota bacterium | reverse complement strand
ATGGTTTCCTTCGGTTTCTATTGGACAAATCGGGCTTTATCCGGAAGTGGGGGTTGATCAGTTTAAAGAATGGATTATTGCCCTTGAGGCACGAGGTGTTTCACTTCCGTTTCTGCATATAGATGTTCACGGCGCCCGGGTTGACCAGTATATCTCATTTGGAATGGATATCAATATAGTAGCTGATCTCACGGAGTTGAAATCGTTTCTTGAAGCCCGCGGCATTGAGTTCGGCATCATCTTTAGTGATATCTACTGGACCACTCAATATTGGGAGCCTGATGAGTATGATGATCAATTCTATTACGAAAGAACAATGGATTGGGTCAACTTCGTCAAAGCCGGGAACATAGAGCATGACCACAGTATTTTCCAAAGCTGGATATTCCCTGTATATACAACCGGATATGGCCCCAACGAAATCCCTGTTAATCTTCCTGATAATGACACATCTATTTACAGCCATACGCGTTTAATCAACGAGGGATATAATGTTCTTAATTCGCCTTCTGTGGGATTGCCTGACCCAATGACAGCTATATCGGAAAAATTTGTCCTTTATCAAAATTATCCCAATCCATTCAATTCAGAGACTACTATTCCCTATTCGTTAGAAAACTCAACTCATGTACAAATTAAAATATACAATATCCAAGGACTTCTTATTCGCACGCTGACAGATGAACAAAAGCCGGCAGGAGAACACCAAGTTATTTGGAACGGACAAAATTTGCAAGGATTAAAAGTACCGGACGGAATCTATATTTGCAGCATGAGTGCCTACGGACAGACTTTGGCGAGACGCTTTGTGTTCATGCGTAAATAAGGAAGAGGATTTGACTGATAAATAAAAAAATAATATATTAGTTGATTGAAAAAATCGGCAACTAATAAAGAAATAAACGTAACAGGAATATTAGGTTACTTTTACACGGATGTTTATGTGCTAATTAAGAAAAAATACAAGAATAAGATATGAAATATAGATTTACATCCTTTTACTTTCTACTATTATTGTGCGTATCCTGTAATCAAGAAAAAGACCCGACTGAAATTATTCAAAACACAATAAGTTCAATTGACACCATTAATACAATCTATTACAGACAAACGCAATTAAGGGGAAATACTGAGAATGTTGAAAACGTAACACAAAAAGAAAGAACTTTCTACTATGAAAGACTTGAATCTGATTCAATAATTGGTGCAAAAGCCCATATTTATTTCTTTGACAGCACATACATCTTTCTCGAAGATATTTACAATGGTAACAAACTGATAAGAAAACATAATAGAGATAGTTCTGCTCGTGTTTATGACTTGATAAAATTCCCGGAATTACGAAAGAAACCTTTTTGGGGGAAGACAACGCCTTATGTCATTCAGTATATGCTTAATTGTGCAATCGAAAACAAAGATTTTTACACATTTGAATTAGGGAAAGACACAATTATTAATGAAAAAGATTGCTATTTTCTGAAGACTATTTTAAGAAAAAAAACATTAATGCCCGGGTTTCATAAGTTTGAAATTGATACTAATAGAGTAGAAACTATGATTTTGTTCATTGACAAATTGAGTTATTATCCGCAAAGAATTAGAATGGAAGTTTATTTTATTGATAATCCTGATAATGTTTTCTTTACAGACAATGCTTTTTATAACATGAAATTTAATCTTGAATTAAACGATAGTTTATTTAACACATCAGAGAAAGTCATTAAAGGATTTAGAATTAAAGAAATAAAACCGTGAATTAAAAGATCGGCACATAACAATAAATATAGGGCAATTGGCAGATAGTACTAAATATGAGTATTTTAGCAATAAATAAAATTAGTCGTAACTTGGAAATTAATTGTTTCAAAATGCCAAACGCTCCATATTCAAAACGTTGAGTATGCAAAACAAACTACTGCCTGCAATGAATATAGTTTCTTATGTTAAAATAAAAGCCAAATGAAAAGTGTTGTCTCATTTCAACAATTACAACGATTATTATTTGGTTCGTCCAACCGCTTGATGCAGACAGACGAATTTAAAAAACGTTGAAAATTATTTCTTTAAACTTACTTTTTTGGGCGTTTAGTATAAAGAAGCTTAACCCGCATTATTCATGCGATTAGCTTTGTGTAGATGCGAGGCGTCGAAACCCGCAGACATATTTTTTATATTTCAAGGGTTTTGCAGCAGCCTGTCCCGAACTTGATTCGGGAAAGCATATGCACAAAGATAATCGCAAGCG
>JAIORR010000171.1 GCA_021108055.1 Candidatus Cloacimonadota bacterium | reverse complement strand
GGCAGCGGAAGGTCCAAAACCTAAATAGTGCTTATCGCTCCAATAACAGAGATTATGTTTCGATTCAAAACCGGATTTTGAAAAGTTGGAGATTTCATATTGTTCATAACCGGCAGAGATCAACTTTTCCCGAATTAAAGAATAGAACTCCGAAACCGTTTCATCATCAGGGATTTGAGTTATCTTTTTATAAAGAGGAACATCTTTTCTTAGACTCAAACAGTAAGTAGAAATATGTTCCGGAGCAAGTTCGATCATTCGTTCCGGAGAAAACACGACATCTGCAATTGTCTGGTTCGGAAGTCCGAAGATCAGGTCGAAAGAGATGTTTTCAAATCCTGAATTTCTTAATAATTCATAAGCTCTATAAACCTGTTTCGAATCGTGCAATCTTCCTAATAATTTTAATTCGTCATCAATAAAAGATTGAACTCCCAGACTTATCCGATTAATGGAAGTTCCTGCAAGTTCTCCAGAATATTCTTCGTTTATATTTGTTGGATTTGCTTCGAGAGTGATTTCGCATTTATCGGAAAATTCAAATTTCGATAAAATCTTTTCCAGTTCTTCTGCGGAAAGTAATGATGGCGTTCCTCCGCCAAAATAAATTGTTTTCGGTTGAATATTAAAGTGTTTTTTTCGGAGTTTAATCTCTTCTAACAGGAAAATAATAAAGTCGTTTTTTTTCTTTTTGGAAATGATCTGAGAATAAAACGAACAGTAGCCACATTTTCTTTTGCAGAAAGGGATGTGGATATAAATATGCTCTATCAGTGGATCAGTTTGAATGACCTTTTCCATCTGAATTCGGATTTTCTTTTCAATCTTCCCTGCTTTTTGAAAGCATAATCTCTTATATCCTTGAAAGGCGGTTCACCGATTGAAAGGTAAATTATGGCAGGAGTGCCAGTGATATCTTTCCTGGGAAGAAATCCCCAATAGCGGCTGTCTCCACTTACATCGCGGTTATCGCCCATCACGAAATAAGCACTGTCCGGCACAACAACCGGACCAAAGTTATCCCTGCTTCCCATAAATTCGTCACCCCACTTTATTCTTCCGGCTTCCCTCGGTATGATGCGGTAATCAATATATTGTTCGTATCCGCCTTTGAAAAGTTGATCGTTCACATACACTGCTTTATCGATTATTTCCACTTTTTCGCCAGGCATTCCGATAACCCGTTTTACCACGTTCTTCTTTTGGTGCCATTTTGGCAGCCACTTTGTTTTATCAAAATATACAGGACCAATTATTTTTGCGAAATTTTCCCGAGGTTGTGGTTCCACGGGGTCTGCAGGATAATTGAAGATAACAATATCTTCTTTTTCGGGATCAGTAAAGAAGTACTTTACTTTATTTCCGATCAGGAAATCTCCGATGAGAAGCGTACTTTCCATTGAAGATGAAGGTATCTTGAACGTCTGGATCGTATAATTGCGGATGAGCATCGCCACAACGAATGCAAACAGGATAGCTTCAACATATTCCTGGATTATATGTTTCTTTCTTTTTATTTTCTTTTCTTTTTTCTTTCCAAACATAACCATTCCTAAAAATTTTAGTGAAAAACTTACTCTTTTTCTTCCTTTATGCTGTCAAGGAAAAGATGGGCTATTCAAATAACTTTTTCTGCTGTTTTATCAGCTGCCCGATTCCCTTCTTTGCCATTTTCAGCATTAGTTTAAGCTCATCGTCGGAGAATGGATTTGTTTCTGCTGTTCCCTGCACTTCTACAAATTTCCCGCTTTCCGTCATTACCACATTCATATCCACATCTGCCCGGGAATCTTCTCCATAACACAGATCGAGAACCGGTTCTCCCTTTACAATGCCCACACTGATAGCTGCCACCCATTCTTTAAGTGGATTATTTTTAATTAAACCATCTTCCATCATTTTCTCGAACGCATCGTTCAGGGCAACACAAGCACCGGTAACGGATGCAGTTCTGGTGCCGCCATCTGCCTGAATAACGTCGCAATCGATGTAGATCGTAAACCCTGGAAATTTTGTTCTATCGACCACGGCACGCAATGCTCTTCCGATTAACCGCTGGATCTCGGCAGTTCTACCACCCACTTTAGTTCGTTCTCTTCTAAAGCGTGTATTCGGAGCACCAGGAAGCATATTGTATTCTGCAGTTAACCAACCCTGTGGCGGATCGGCTTCTTTCAGGAATATTGGAATGCCTTTCTCTACGGAAGCTGTGCAGATGATCTTTGTATTTCCGGTTTCGATAAGCACCGAACCCGCCGGAT
>JAIORR010000022.1 GCA_021108055.1 Candidatus Cloacimonadota bacterium | reverse complement strand
AAGCTTCGGAAAGTAGTGGCACACTCAACCATTGAAAAGGTCGATGAGAAAGAATTCCTCTGTGTGTAAACCTTTCCAAGGTTTATCCTGTTTAAAAAGTATAACTCACTTTCATATAAGCCTGCTTGTAGTCGGTGATAAATTCCTGTTCCGTTTCATCTTGAGCAGTTTTATAACCGAGATACAAATTACAATTATCCTTGAATTCATAACGGAGATTTGAAAAGAATCCGAGATACATAGTTTGGTTTTCACTTTCATAATTATTATATCGCAATCCGTTTGTCAGTGAGAGTTTATTGGAAAAGTTGATCGTCAAATCTGCGTTAACGATCCAGTATTCATCATCCTTTACGCAATCGATTGGAAAATCAAAATACTTTTGTCCTTGAGCGGAAATACTGCAAGATAGATTATTGCCGATATCACTCCAAAATGTTAAATGGATTTTATCCTTTTTGTATATTTCAGAGAGATCATAAACGAGAGAATGACCTGTGTGATAAGTGATCCAAGCACCTAACCAGGAAAAATGCCAGGTCTTGAAACTCACAGTAAAATTATCCCAAGTATAAACAGAATCATTAAGACTTTCCTGCCCGATATTTGCGTTGATACTGATATTTATTTTGTGAGGTGAATTTGCCCAGAAATTCAAACCGCCATTTTGTTCGAGAAGTTCTTTATCATCGTTCATAAATGCTTTATGAAGCCAAATACTCGAACCAAACTTTTTGATGATCTTTCCGTTCGGATCGCTATTCTGCCAAGCATTTACGTTTAAAGATGTGAAGCCTGTTTCAAAAACTCTTCCCATATCTGCATTATAATCTTTGCTCATCCAAGCACTGTTTAAAGACCAGTTAACATCACCCTTTTTTCCGTTATATCCGCAGTATGCCGCATATCCTTTTTCATTTTCAATATCGGAATCATCTTTCAAAGTGAAATCTATCTCACTCCAAACAGAATGGTTTTTCCAAAATTCCCAGTTTGGATTTATCACCAAAACTTCATTGTGATAATCTTTGTTCATCCTATTCAGCAACGTCATTTGAACGGAAAGATTTTCCCATTTTGGTCTTAATGCCAGCAGATTATAAATGTCGTCATTATTCATAATCTCGTCGTCTTCCGAGACTTCTTTATCCATTGCAGATAAGAATCCGTATGAGAAATTTTCTGAATTTCCCGTCAGTTTGATTGCATAACGCGGCTGCATAATATGACGGGAATAAAATAAATTACTGCTGACCCCGAAGACATTGAGGTCTTCGATAAAGAAATAACGATTTTCCTCAAAATGCGGAGCATAACGAACATTGAAATTATCTTCTGCTGAATCCATTGGAATATCGGAAAAATCAGGATTTAAACTGATCTTTACTTTCGTGGCAGAAGTTGGATTATAGGAAAAATCCAGACCGATATTTTCAGGATCGAATGAATCTGTTTCTTCTATCAAATCATATTTTTTTATGAAATACGGCGTGATCCTGTAATTCTTGTTTTTGGAAAGTTCCTCATTTATGGTGATATCATAAGCTTCACGAAAATAATCTTTTCCCATTTCAATTGTTCCAAAAGGAATGGAATAATATTCATCGTCTTTTTGGAAATAACGGGTTAATATTATCTTCCATTTATACGGTGGGTTACCATAAAAACGCAAATCTTTAAATGGAATTTTCATCTTACTTCTCCATAAATTACCGGAAATTGAATTTTCATATTTATAGTTACTGTTCCAGTCTTTATCCACTTGCATATCAGATTGGCGAATACCATCATATTGATTTCCAAGCGGATAAGAACTAAACATATAAGCATAATAATTTTTTATGTCCGTAATGATCTGAATTCTGAAGAAATCACAATCGACCCATTCATCAGTATTTGCTAATTTTCCCTTTTCAAAATTTTCATCGATTTCAGCTTCGCAAAGAACAAATAGATTCTCTTTATCGTGCCAAAACCACACATCGGTCTGCAAAGGAATCGCTAGTGAATCATCTGGAGCAATTCGCACAAATTCCGACAAATGATTCGTTTCTGTTTTCAATTCTGTTTGCGAAAATGGTATTGTGAACGCATTGAGAATTGTTCCTGTTAAGATTAGAATTAATGTGACAACTTTTTTTTTCATATTTTATTTCTCCTTTTTTAACCGCTAATTTACGCGAATAATATCTTTTTTTAGAGTGCGATTTTACCTTGAAAAAGTTTATAAGTATTTTCTTCTTGCTGAACTTTTTCAACGGTTTT